>NZ_CAXBFR010000207.1:0-1576 GCF_963975005.1 uncultured Flavobacterium sp. | reverse complement strand
AAAGATTGCATTTGTGAATGATAAGTTAGTAGGTGATAGAATCCAAAAATCAGGATTGTTACCACTATTAGGTGATAACAACGCATCATTAAACTCTAACAAAGTTAAGTTTACAAAAGAACTAAAAGATACATTAGTAAAACTTTATAAAAAATATAGTTCTTTAACTGTAAAGTAATTTTACTAAATTTATTTAGATATTTATATACACCTATCAACAACAATGTGGTAGGTGTATTTTTTTATAAACAATTATCAAAACAATATGCAAGATAAAGAAAAGAAATTTAAAAAACCTTATACAAGAATTAATAAACAAGATATGGAGATTCCAGGTTGTTATTCTGGGGTTAGAGTGGTTAACGGAAATATCGAACTAGCTTTAAAGACTTTCAAACGAAAAATGAAAGATAGTGGTAAGTTAGAAGAATTAAAAGAACGTAAAGAATTCTTAAAACCATCAGCAATAAAAAGAAGGAAAATGCAACTAGCAGTCCGAGCTGATTGGCAACGTAGACAAAACGAAGAATAAATAGTTAACACTTTTTTAGTGTTTTCATTTATACACCACTATTTATAAAAGATAAAAATATCACTTTCCAATAGGTGATTACATATATTAGTTAAATAATATCTATTAAGATTTTAATAATCTTATTTCCAAAAACAATTTAGGAGAATAATTATGGCAAATAGAAAAGATTTGTTATCTGAAGCTATCGCTGATGCTAAAGCCGTTAAAGAAACTGCTCTAGCAAACGCTAAGTTAGCCTTAGAAGAAGCATTCACACCTAAGTTACAATCAATGATTTCTGCAAAATTAGCTGAAGAAGCTGATGAAGATGAAATGGAAGATGAAGTAGAAGATGAAATGGCAGTAGCTGTAGATTCTGAAATGGATTCCGAAATGGATTCAGAAGAAGAAGTTGAAGATAACTTAGAAGGTGAAGAAGAAGTACCTGCTGAAGAAGAAGTAACCGAAGAAGATGAAGAATCTGCTGAAGTAGCTTACGAATCAGAAGATGAAGAAGTACCAGTAGAAGAAGAATCTGAAGAAGATTCAGAAGTATCTGAAGAAGATATGGATGAAGATGATTTAGATTTAGAATCTGTAATCGCTGAATTAGAAGCTGAAATGGCTGATGATGAAGTATCTGAAGATGATGAAGAATCAACTGAAGAAACTTACGAATCAGAAGAAGCTGAACCAGAAGCTGTTGCTGAAGAAGATGATATGGATGACGAAGAAGAAATCGATTTAGACGAAGTTATTAGAACTTTGAAAGAAATGGAAGATGATTCAGAAGAAAAAGTATCAGAAGAAGAATCTGAAGAAGAAGAAAGTAAAGAAGATGAATTAGAAGAAGCTTATTTAACAATTGAAAGTTTACAAAAAACTATCAATGAAGTAAATCTGTTGAACGCTAAGTTACTTTATACTAACAAACTATTCAGAACTTTTGATTTAAACGAAGGACAAAAAGTAAAAGTACTTGAAAACTTCGATAGAACTTCATCAGTAAGAGAAGTGAAATTGGTATTCTCAACATTAGCAGAAAACTTAAATGTTTCTAAA
>NZ_CAXBFR010000206.1:0-1638 GCF_963975005.1 uncultured Flavobacterium sp. | reverse complement strand
CCCAAAAACAAGAAAATAGTTTGCGCTATAAAATCAAAAAAAATAAAAAATTTTAGAGCTACAAAAAAGACTTTTTTGATCTGATTTTTTCATCTTATTTTTCACAGAATTTTCTGCCTATTGAACGCAGTTTTTTAGAGAGTAAAATAGACAACTGAAATAAAAAAATCAATCAATAGAAAAAACCAAAACAGAAAAAATTTAAAGGGAATTTCGTTATGAATAAAAAAATTTATGTGGCATTGGATACAGAAACAACAGGACTGCTTAAACCAGATTTAACAGCGATAGAATTTCAACCATTCATGACTGAACTTTGCATGATTAAGTTTGATAAAAATTTTGAAGTGATTGCAAAATACAACTCACTTTTTAAAATTCCAATTCCAGTTCCAGAAATAATAACTAAGATCACCGGAATAACAGATGAAGCTTTAGAAGATCAACCAACATTTTCTGAAGAGTTAAAAAAGATAAGTAATTTCATGACCGGAGTGAATCACGTTATAGGACATAACGTAAATTTTGATATGGATGTTTTGAAGTTTGAATTGAGAAGGATAAGAACATTATTTTCCTTGGCCCATTAATAGAAATTGTACTGTTGAAATTTCTTTCCCAATAGAAAATAAAAGAATGAAGCTTGGAAACCTTTATAAAATGGCAACAGGAAAAAATCATGATGGAGCGCATAGAGCGGAAGCTGATGTTCTTGCAACTGTAGAATGTTTTGTTTGGTTAAAGGAAAACGGTTACGCATGAAAAACATAATTCATCTAGCACTAAAAACAGGATTCACTTTTAAAAATGTTTACGGACATTTAGACGAAACTTTAAAATATGGAATTGAAGAAAAAGCTATAGGCATAGCTGATGTTGGAAATACTTTTAGTCATCCATTAATAGAAAAAAAGTGCAAAGCTTTAGAAATAAAACCAATTTATTCTGTAAGGCTAACAGTTGTTGAAAATGCTTCTGACAAAGTAAAACCAAGAGGCCAGTTTGGTTATGAATATATTTTTATTGCAAAAAATTATGAAGGCTTGAAAGAAATTTATCAGTTAGTGAAAAAATACTATGACAATTTTTATTATCGCGGAAACATAAGCCTAAAAGATGTTTTCAATCTGTCGGAAAATGTTTTTGTGATTGCAGAAAACTTTGAAGACGATCAAAGAATAGATTTCATTTCTTTAACAACAACAACACCTAAAATGTTTCGTCTTTTTGATGGAATCCCAAAGATAGCAATCATCAACAATTATTATCCTAAACCTTTAGATCATGATGTTTATGAACTTTTCACCTCACCAAGAAACAACTGCAACCAAACATACCCACAACATATTTTATCAACTAAAGAATGGATTCAAATTCACAAAGCAAATCCAGAATGGAAAGACGCAATAAAAAATACCCATGAAGTTTCTTCATCTTGCAGTGTTCAATTGAAAAAAGCACCAATGATAAAATACAAAGGAAAAGAAACAGTAAGATTTCTATGCAAAGTTGGAGCCAAGAAAAAAGGAATAAATTTAGAAGATGAAATATATAAAGAGCGTTATGAAAGAGAACTAGAACTTATTGAAGGAAGAGATTTTCAAGATTATTTTTTAGTGGTTGCAAACATGATAAGCA
>NZ_CAXBFR010000205.1:0-1661 GCF_963975005.1 uncultured Flavobacterium sp. | reverse complement strand
AAAAAACAAGTAAATTCTTCCTTAATCTGAGACAATACTATACCAGGCTCATAGATGCTAAAATCTGATTCTTTTGAGCTTTTTCTATTCGGTTCGTATTTGCTAATTCAGTTGCTGAAACACGCAACGAAATTATACACAAACACGTTAGTCTTCATATAAACCAAACAAAACCAATAAATGGAATTTAAACAAAAAAGTATTTTTTACTTTCTATTAACACTTCTAATATTTGGTTGTAAAAACACAGAAAAAGAAGAATTGAAAAAAGAATCTGAAAATTCAGATTCTTATATTTTAGTTAATGATTGGCCAAAATTACCAGAAAACTTTGTTTTGGGAAATCCTACTGGACTCGGAATTAACTCTGAAAACAATATTGTGGTTTTTCATAGAGCAAACAGAATTTGGGAAGAAACAATGCAGAAGGATAAAATCCAAGAGAATACAATTCTGACGCTCAACAAGCAAACTGGGGAAGTTTTAAAAAGTTGGGGAGCGGATTTATTCATAATGCCACACGGACTTGAAGTTGATAAGCAAAATAATATTTGGGTTACAGATTGTGGTCTTCATCAAGTTTTCAAATTTGACTCTAATGGAAACTTGCTAATGATTTTAGGAGAAGCTAAAGTTCCTGGTGATGATTCTTCTCATTTTAATGAACCTACAGATATTGCTGTGACAGAAGACGGTTCATTTTATATAAGTGATGGATATGAAAATAGCAGAATAGCTAAATTCTCAAAAGAAGGCGAATATTTATTCGAATGGGGGAAATTTGGAAATAAACAAGGTGAGTTTAATATTCCGCACGGGATTGATTTAGATAATGAAGGCAATGTTTATGTGGCAGACCGCGAAAATAATAGAATTCAAAAGTTCGATGCCAAAGGCAATTTCATTGCTGTTTGGCAGAATAAAATAACTGAACAATTATATTCGGTAACCATTGACAATCAAAAACGACCATCTGTTTGGAATAGATTATATGACTTTAAATGACACAGTTGTTAAAGGCTCAGATATTTTTCGCTTTGATTTAAATGCTAACCTGCAAATGCAATTCGGTAGAACTGGATTTTATGATGGTTCAATTTCAAGATATCACGACATTCAAATTGATGATGAAGGAAGTATTTATGTAGGAGATATTCTTGGTAATAAGGTTCAGAAATTTCGATTAACTAAAAGTGATTAAATTAAAAACGAACGCACAACAAAGCCTCCTATGAAAAGCCTTATTCCATTTCAAACTTAAATCGATAACCATTATTTTTACTACATGGAACAAATCATATCTTATTTCGAAACCATACCAGCTGTACATCGTTCTTTAATATTGGTAGGCGGAATAACGTTCTTTTGGATATTAGAAGGTATTGTACCGTTGTTTAATGGGAGCTATGACAAATGGAAGCATTCTTTACCCAATTTCTTTTTTACACTGACTACTATAATAATTAATTTTCCATTGGCATTTTTACTTTTGAAAACATCTGATTGGGCAATCGCTAATGATTTTGGAATAATTAATTGGTTGCCGGCAATGCCATTATGGGCATATGTATTTTTAGGTGTGGCTTTATTAGATTTAATTGGGGCCTACACGGCACATTTAGTAGAACACAAAGTAAAACCGTTGTGGATGGTACATTTGG
>NZ_CAXBFR010000204.1:0-1737 GCF_963975005.1 uncultured Flavobacterium sp. | reverse complement strand
ACAATAGGATACAAAAAATCACTGGTGACATTTAAAGAAGCACCAAGTGTTGCAATAATAAATGAAAATTCTCCTATTTGCGATAAACTCATTCCGGTTTGAACAGATTCTTTTAAAGGTTGTCCAGAAATTAGAGTCCCTATGGTTGAAGTTATAGATTGCCCAAGAATGGTAATTAAAGTTAAAACCATTACCGGAAAAGCATATTCAACAAGTGTTTCTGGATTAATCAACATTCCAACTGATACAAAGAAAATAGCTCCAAATAAATCTTTTACGGGTTTTACTAAATGTTCAATATGTTCAGCTTCATTTGTTTCTGCAATTATTGAACCCATGATAAATGCTCCTAAAGCAGGAGAAAATCCAACACCAGCAGCAAAAATCACCATAAATAAACACAAGGCTAATGAAATGATTAATAGCGTTTCATCTGTAAAAAGAGGTTTTATTTTTTTTAATAAAGTTGGAATAAAAAAGATTCCAGATACAAACCAAATAATTAAAAAGAAACCTAATTTAAATAAGGATTGTATCAATTCTGTTCCTGAAAATTGTTGACTTACGGCAATGGTGGAAAGTAAAACCATCATTAAAATGGCTACAATATCTTGTACAATTAAAGCACCAATTACGTTACCCGTAAATTTTTGTGATTTTACACCTAGTTCATCAAACGCTTTTAGGATAATTGTTGTAGAGGAAATGGATAGAATTACACCTAGAAAAATAGAGTTCATTTCGTTCCAACCCATAAATTTACCGGCATAATATCCAAGAATTATCATGCAAATAATTTGGGTTAAAGCGGTTATGGAAGCAGTTCCTCCAACTTTAAGTAATTTTTTAAAACTAAATTCCAGTCCTAAACTGAATAATAGGAATATAACTCCAATTTCAGCCCAAACTGTAATGCTATTGGTGTCTTTTACTGAAGGAAAAAATGAAAAGTGTGAACTGGCTAAAAATCCAGCTACTAAATATCCTAAAACCAAAGGTTGCTTTAATTTTCTAAATATCAAAACAGCGATGGCAGCTGTTATTAGAATTAGCCCTAAGTCATTTATTAAATTTGGTATATGAACAGTTGTATTCGCTACTAATGGTATTAGCATATAGTTTTTTTATAAAGTTATGTATTAGCTTATAACTGGACAACATTTTTTATATTTAATTAACTTTTTTAAATGAAAAATCCACTAGTGTAACCTAATGGATTATCAAAAACAAAATAACCAATCTTTTATAGTTTAACCAACTTCAAAGATTTAATTTTTCCGTTAGAATTCATTTTAGCTATATAAGTACCTGCAGGTTGATTGCTAATATTTATGTTAAAACCGTTTAAATTTATTTTTTTAGAAAATACTTCTTGACCTAATAAGTTGTAAATAGTTATGTTTTCTATAATTTCTGTTGAAGTAAAGTTTACAATATCGTTTGTTGGATTTGGATAGGATGAAATACTGTTATTTGTAAATTTTGTAGTCGAAAGCGTTGTATTTTCAAAAACACGAACATGACCTGAACTGGCTCCGTTGCCATCATTGAATTGAGTTCCTATCGCAACAATACTACCATTAGCATTTAATCTCAAGGATCTTCCAAATTGATCATTAATTACTTCACCTAGAATATCTCCACCTTGTTGTACCCAAGAGTTTGCAATAAATTTATAGATACGTGCATGTCCGGTATTGTTCGTTCCAATTAGTCCACCTACGCCAACTGTACTTC
>NZ_CAXBFR010000203.1:0-1801 GCF_963975005.1 uncultured Flavobacterium sp. | reverse complement strand
ATATTTCTTTTATCATAAACGTCAGTTACATAAGAAACTGAATATAATACATCATAACAATTTTCTTCAATTTTCAATTCTTTATTATTTCTGCCACAAGAAATAAATTGAATAATAATTAAAAATAAAATTAGTGGTCTTTTCATTAATTATAGTTCTTTTTTATACGATTTTCATAACTAGCTTATAACGTTTTGCGGCTTGCGAAAGTGGCGTTTTTCATTACCAAACCTTCACAAATATAAACAAAAAATGAAAAATCCGACAGGATTTTCCAGAAATTGACAGTCCTAGCCATTTTTGCAAACCGCTGTTGTATGATGGTGCTATTTTAAAACGACTTGCGTCAATTCGAAACGAATTTATGTAAGTGGTTTTCAAATATTATTCACGTAATCTTTTCAAACCAAAACTTTAGAAGTTTTCAGAAAGTGCTAAATGCAAAAAATACCAACTGAATAAAAACCTTTTTTCACCAAACAATTTTTTATAAAACTTTCGCAAACTTGTAAAACTTCAAGCCGAAATTTTGATTTAGAAATGACCAAAAGTTAATTGAATAAATTCCAACCGATTAGACACTAATTTTGGTAGAAAAATATTAAACAGTAAAAAATATGATTATTGAAAGTAAAATTGCCAAAAATATAAATCCAGCAATTCTGTTTGCAGTTTCAGTTTCAAGTTTGTTATAGTAAGTTCCTTTTTTTGGGTTCCAATATTCTTCAAATTTTATTAATTTAGTTCCAAACAATTTTGATTTTATTAAATTAAAAGAGAATCGAGTAGAAGCTCCAATTAATTCTATAAAATATTTTCCTAAAATAATTTCAAATAATATCATATTTTACGGCATTTCCAAAGCACTATCATACAACGTTTTGCTGCTTTGCATCAGTGGCTTGTGATTCAAGACTGACCATAACAAATATAGACAAAATTTCGATTCGTAGAGGTTTTTCCGAAGGAAAAACCAAGCCCAAGCCATTGTGCAAAACAGCTGTTGTATGATGTTTTTACTTGTCGATTTCGTTTCTCAATTCAATTATTGGTTTTAAGTTTTCTTTTTCGTTTTCATCCAATTTTACCCATTCAATCCAACCAATTTTTGTTGTTACGTCATATTCTCCGATTAAACCGTCCAAAAGTATGTAAATAGCATTTTGAGTTTGACCCTTTCCATCAAAGTTTCTTATATTTAGTTCAATTCCTAATTTTCCATTATCATCTTCACTTCGATAATAAATGTCAGAATATCCAATTTTCAAGTCACCATATTGGATTTCAAATTCATCGCCAGGAATTCTTTGTCTGAAAGCATTAAATTTCCAATTTTTTAGTTTAGGAGCTTTTTCGATTAATTTTTCTACAACAGGAAATAAATCTTTAATTCCTTCAGCTGAAATAGTAAATTCTCTAATTTTATTTTCGTGAATTGGACTAAATTCAAAAACTAAATCTTCATTAATTTTCTTTAAGTTTTTGGAAAGTTCGTTAAAAATTTTTTCTCGAATTTCAAGATTTTCAATTTCGGAATAATAGGTTTCCTGATTTTTTTCAAACCAATTCCAAAACTTTTCTTCTTTACTTTCTTTATTAAAAATTGAAAAACTCATAATGATTATTGTTAAAAAAAATGCTGATATTAATATTAGTTTAGTTTTCATTTCTACGGTTTTCTAAAATATCATACAACGTTTTGCGGCTAGCGAAAGTGGTTTGAATTAATCACTGACCACAACAAATATAAAACAAAATTAGGAATCATAGAGGTTTTTCCGAAGGAAAAACCAAGCCAAAA
>NZ_CAXBFR010000202.1:0-1856 GCF_963975005.1 uncultured Flavobacterium sp. | reverse complement strand
GTTAAGTTTTCGGGTTGTGTTAACACTGAATAAATACCGTATTTTCTTAACTCATTTACAATTAAACGTTTTTCGAAGGCAAATTTTTCAGCTATTACTTTATCGTATATTTCTTGAACAGTATTGGCTTTTTTGTCAATTAATTCGTTTAATTCTGTATTGTTAAAAAAGACAATAACTAATAAATGATTTTTAGCAATTCCTTTTAAATAAGGCAACTGTCTGTGCAAACCATCAAGCGTTTCAAAATTGGTGTAAAGAATTAGTAAACTTCTTTGATTAATTTTATTTTTGATATCAACATATAAACGGCTGAAATCACTTTCAAAAAAATCGGTTTTAATGTTGTAAAGATTTTCAAGAATTAATTGCATTTGACTTTGACGTTTTTCAGCCACAACTCTATTTTCTACTTTTTTTGAAAATGCCAATGTTCCAGCTTTATCATGTTTTTTTAGAATCACATTGGATAAAACTAAAGTCGCATTAATAGCATAATCTAAAAGACTTAAACCATTAAAAGGCATTTTCATCACACGACCTTTATCAATAATCATGTAAACGTTTTGTGATTTTTCATCTTGAAATTGATTCACCATTAATTGGTCACGTTTCGCCGTAGCTTTCCAATTTATGGTTCTAATGTCATCACCTTGAACATATTCTTTGATTTGTTCAAATTCCATTGTATGTCCAATTCGTCTAATTTTTTTTAAGCCATATTGGGATAATGAATTCGAAAAAGCCATCAAATCATATTTTCGTAATTGAACGTATGAAGGATATGTTGGCACTAATTGATTATTGGCAAAACGGAATCTTTTAGAAGTTAATCTCAAAGGAGAACTTGTAAAAACATTTAAATTTCCAAAGAAATATTCACCTCTTTCTGTAGGTCTTAAAAAGTATTTATATTCATCTTTAGATTGAGCATTAATTCGTCTAAAAACATTAAAATTTCTGACTTGAAACTGAAAGGGAATTTCATCAATAATTCTAGCGTAAATAGGAAAAGTGTATTTATTTTTTATTCGAATAACGATTTCGTTTTCATCACCATTTGAAAGTTTTTCTGGAGTTTGGCGAACGGCTTCAATTGATGATTTTGATAAGAATAATAATAAAACATCAATTATTGTAAAGATTATAAAAATGTATAAAATATACCAAATTGCGTTGTAAAACATTGGAAAAAAGTAAGACAACACAAAACAACCTATGATACCAATTAGGCAATAGAAAAAGAAATTAGTAAGGTAGAGTTGTTTAAAAAGTTGTTTCATTTTTTTTAAATTATCTTGGAATTTCTACAGAATCAATAATTTGTTTGATGATTTCACTGCTGTTTAAGCCTTCCATTTCTCTTTCTGGAGTAACTACAACTCTATGTTGCATAACTGGAATTGCAGCTTCTTTAATATCATCTGGTGTAACGAAATCTCTTCCTTTTATAGCAGCAAACCCTTTTGAAGCATTTAAAATAGCAATGGAAGCTCTTGGTGAAGCACCTAAATATAGAAACGGATTTTCACGCGTATTTAAAACGATTTTTGCGATGTATTCGATAAGATGTGGTTCAATTAGAATTTGTTTTACCAAGCCTTGAAAACTTAAAATATCACTTTGAGAAACAATTTTTGCAATGTCAGACAATTTGTCTCTGTTTTGTAAATCGTTTTCTTTGTGAATAATAGCAACTTCTTCTTCTAAATTTGGATAACCAATATTTATCTTGAATAAGAAACGGTCTAATTGTGCTTCCGGTAAACGATATGTTCCTTCTTGCTCAATTGGATTTTGAGTAGCTATTACGATAAATGGTTTTTCTAAAATATAAGTTGTTCTCTTGCTTACCG
>NZ_CAXBFR010000201.1:0-1891 GCF_963975005.1 uncultured Flavobacterium sp. | reverse complement strand
ATATTATTTAATGATACCATTAAAAACAACATTCTTATTGGAAAACCTGATGCAACAGATGAAGAAATTATTGATGCACTTAAAGTAGCTAATGCTTTTGAGTTTGTAAATGATTTACCTTTAGGAATAGAAACTAATATTGGTGATGCAGGTGGAAAATTATCAGGTGGACAAAAACAACGTTTATCTATTGCTAGAGCTGTTTTGAAAAATCCTCCAATTATGATTTTGGATGAAGCAACATCTGCTTTGGATACAGAAAGTGAAAAATTTGTACAAGTGGCTCTAGAAAACATGATGCAGAACAGAACTTCAATTGTAATTGCACATAGATTATCTACCATTCAAAAAGCAGATAATATTATTGTAATGCAAAAAGGTGAAATAGTTGAACAAGGAACTCACACTGAATTAATGGCTAAAGACGGAATGTATTCTAAATTAGTCTTAATGCAGTCTTTTGAATAAACAAAAAATATAAATTTATGAAAAGGGAATATTTTACAGGGCTTTTTTTACTTTTTTCTGTTGCAACAGTCATAGCTCTAGAATATTTTTTTGACAACCAAACAATTGAAGAATACTTACATAAATTTATTGTAGTCTGGTTACTTTTAGCAATATATGCTGGACAATATTCAATGAGATTCCCAAAAAGATTTTAAAATGTACATAAACAATCCAAATATTATTTTACCAGACGATGATACTATTATTGTCTGGAAATATTTGGATTTATCTAAGTTTTTAGACATGCTTATGTCCAAACGTTTGTTTATGTCGCGTTCAGATAAATTTGAAGACCAATACGAAGGCACATTTTCTGAACCTACTTATGAAGAAATCAAGAAAATTGCAGCCAATAATCCCAAATTTTTAGATTACTATAAATCACATCGAGAAAAAGTCGTGATTAGCAGTTGGCACATTAATGAATATGAATCCTTTGCAATGTGGCAAATTTTTACGAAAAACAATGAAGGTTTAGCCATTCAATCAACAATTGGAAGACTAAAGAAATCTTTAGAAACGGAGCGAAAAACCGAACAGCATATTGGACAAGTAAATTATATTGATTACAAAAAAGAACACATTCCATTTGATGATACTTTTTTTCCGTTTTTGTTTAAGCGAAAAAGTTTTCAGTATGAAAGAGAAGTTCGAATTATTTCTGACGTAAGTTCAGACAACTTAAAAATAAATGATGGTTTAAAAATTGATGTAGACATTAATCAATTAATTGAACGCATTTACATTCATCCTAAAAGTGAAAATTGGTATAAAAATTTAGTAATCGAATTGGTTGAAAAGCTAGGTTTCGGATTTAATATTGAAAAATCTGATTTGGAGAGTGATATTTTGATTTAGAAATAATAATTATATAAGAGTCAAAAAGTACTTATGAGAAAAATTAGCTTAATATTAGTATTACTTTTTATTGCAAGTTGTAACAAAAAAAAATCAGAAAAACCTGTTCCATTTTTTAAATTTGACGAAGTTATACATTATCAAATAGATGATGAAGATACTATTACGAAATTGTTCCAAGTAAGTCAAAGTGATAGAACTGAAAGTGATGAAGAATTTTTTAAAATCTTAATGGAATATAATTATCCAATATCGGTTTCTGACTCAAGTTTCTTTAAAAGTTTGGAAACGTTATATCCAATAAAAAATCATATACCTAAAAGTTTATTTACTGAATTATCAACAATATTTAGTCAAAGTAATATTGGTAACAGTACAGAATATGCTTGCGATCCTTTTTTTAGAGATGTTTTTATTTTTAAAAACAACTCTAAAATTATAGGTGTAGCAAAAATTTGTTTTGAATGTGAAAAAAAATCTTTAGTAGGTGCAAAGGGAGAAACATTAAACTTTGGAGCAAAGG
>NZ_CAXBFR010000200.1:0-1917 GCF_963975005.1 uncultured Flavobacterium sp. | reverse complement strand
GGATAATAAATTGCACAAGGAATGTCTTTGCTTTGTAAATGAGCCAATAAATCATCTCTTTTTCCGTTTGTAATTCGAATTACATATTGATGAAAAACGTGACAATCACAAGTATCACAAATCATCGGTGCAACAATATTTTTATTAACACCCAAAGCCGTTGAATATTTTCTAGCAGCATCTTGACGCGCTTTATTGTAAGTATCTAAATGGGGTAATTTTGCTTTCAAAACTCCAGCTTGCATACTATCTAAGCGCGAGTTTACTCCAACCACATCATGATGATATCTTTCATACATTCCGTGATTTACAATTCCTCTTAATTTATGAGCTAATGCATCATCATTAGTAAAAATTGCACCACCATCGCCGTAACATCCTAAATTTTTTGAAGGAAAGAATGAGGTAGCTCCAACATGTCCAATAGTTCCGACTTTAGTTTTAGAACCATCTTTATGGGTATAATCAGCACCAATAGCTTGAGCATTATCTTCGATTACATATAAATTGTGCTCTTTTGCAATTTCCATAATCGCATCCATATTTACTGCACGACCAAATAGATGAACAGGAACAATGGCTTTAGTTTTTGGAGTAATAGCTTTTTTAATAGCTTCAAGCGAAATATTCATGTTATTCATATCAACATCTACTAAAACTGGAGTTAATTGCAATAACGCAATAACTTCAACAGTTGCCGCAAATGTAAAATCAGCTGTAATAACTTCGTCACCTGGTTTCAAATCTAATCCCATCATCGCAATTTGCAACGCATCTGTACCATTAGCACACGGAATTACATGTTTGACTCCTAAATAGTTCTCTAAATCAGCTTGAAATTGATGAACTAAAGGTCCATTTATGTAAGTATTTGTATCTAAAACTTCTTGAATTGAAGCATTCACTTCATTTTTAATTTTTTCGTATTGACTTTTAAGGTCAACCATTTGTAGTTTTTTCATTCTTGTAGAAATTAAGTGATACAAAAGTAAGAAATTAAGCCATACAATTTAAAGTTACACAAAAGAAACGTATTTTTAACCCATCAAAAAAGATTAAATGTATTTTATTTATAATTTCATTACGTTTTTAGCCTCACAAATTGTCAAAATCATAGCTCTTTTTAGTCCAAAAATGAAGCTTTTTGTTGAGGGTAGAAAGTCAGTTTTTTCAACCTTACGAAATAAAATCAATGCTGATGACAAAACGATTTGGTTTCACGCTGCTTCTTTGGGCGAATACGAACAAGGCTTACCTGTAATTGAAAAAATTAAAGAAAAATTCCCTTTACATAAAATTGTGGTTACATTTTTTTCTCCTTCCGGTTATGAAGTTAGAAAAAACAATACAGTTGCAGATGTAACAGTTTATTTACCATTAGACACAAAATCTAATGCTAAACAATTTTTAGAATTAGTACATCCAGAACTAGTTTTCTTTATTAAATACGAATATTGGCCTAATTACTTGAATGAACTGAAAAAGAGATCCCAAAGTATTGGGATTAAAACGTATTTAATTTCAGGAATTTTACGAGAAAATCAAGCCTTTTTTAAATGGTATGGTGGATTTTATAGAAATGCTTTAAAAACATTTGATTACTTTTTTGTTCAGAATGAAAGTTCCAAAAAATTATTACAAAGTATTGGTTTCAATAATGTAAAAGTCTCAGGTGACACAAGATTTGACAGAGTAGTTTCTATTTTAGAAAGAGATAATTCATTAGATTTTATTGAACAATTTAAAGACAATAAAACAACCATTGTAATTGGAAGTTCTTGGCCCAAAGATGAAAATTTATTAATTGAATACATTAATAATGCAACAGAAAATATAAAATTCATTATTGCACCACATAACATCAAACAAGAGCAAATTCAGGAATTAAAAAATTCAATCAAGAAAAAAACCTTTCTA
>NZ_CAXBFR010000199.1:0-1924 GCF_963975005.1 uncultured Flavobacterium sp. | reverse complement strand
TATTATCTGGTGCTGATCCTGAAATAGAATGGATTAAATTGGACATTGAAAGTAAAAAGTAAAATCAAAAAAGCCATTATAAATTAATATAATGGCTTTTTCTTAGTTATAATTTAGTTGAAATTAAATGTCATCAAAACTAATATCTGTAAAGCTATTTTTTGATGATTCTTCAGTAACATCTTCTTGATTTTCAAAACTTTCTTTCTTAAAATCTTTTTGATGTCTTTCTGAAATAACTTCTTCTCCTTTATGTTCTAAAACATAATCTGTCATTTCGTCTAAAATTTCTTTAAATGCTGCAAAATCTTCTTTATATAAATAAATTTTGTGTTTTTTAAAATGATATGAACCATCTTCTTCTGTAAACTTTTTACTTTCTGTGATTGTTATATAATAATCATCAGCTTTTGTTGATCTAACATCAAAGAAATAAGTTCTTCTTCCGGCTCTTAATACTTTAGAAAAAATATCTTCCTTTTCATACATGTCTTTATCGCTCATAATCCTTTGTTCTTTTTTATGTTTAAACTCAACCAAAATTCTAAAAAAAAATAGTAAAAAACAATAGTTTAGTAAATTTCTTTTTCTAAAAGTTGTTTATTGTATAATTCCTTATAATAGCCTTCTACTTCTATTAATTGATTATGAGAACCTTGCTGAATAATTTGCCCTTCATCAAGGATAATAATTTTATCTGCATTTTTGGCTGATGAAATTCTATGGCTTACAATTATAGTCGTTTTTTGTTGAGTTAATTGCAATAAATTGTTTAAAATTTGCTCTTCAGTTTCAGTATCTACAGCACTTAGACAATCATCTAAAAGTAGTACAGGAGCTTCTTTAATGAATGCTCTTGCAATCGAAACACGCTGTTTTTGACCACCAGAAAGCGTAATTCCTCTTTCTCCCAGAACAGTGTCATATCCTAGAGAGAAGTTAATTATATTATCATGAACGGCTGCTTTTTTCGCAACATTTATTACTTCTTCGTCCGTAGCATTTTCTTTTCCAAATTTAATGTTATTTTTTATCGAATCTGAAAACAAAAAAGCATCTTGAGGAACAACTGCAATACTATCGCGTAAATCGTTTAAATTTATGTTTTTTATAGGTTTATCGTCAATTAGAATCTCTCCATTTGTTGTATCATAAAGCCTACTAATTAAGGTTAAGATAGTAGATTTTCCTGACCCTGTTTTTCCTAAAATTGCTAACATTTTTCCGTTTTCAACTTCAAAAGAAACATTTTTAAGAGCTTCTATATTTGTATCATCATAAGTAAATGAAACATTTTTAAATAAAATTTTTCCGTCAATATGCGATTTTTGAGTGTTGTAATTTTGAATATCAGATTCCGTATTTAAAAACTCATTTAATCTTTTTTGAGAAGCTTCTGCTTCTTGAATCATTGATGAAACCCAACCTAATGAAGCAACTGGCCAAGTCAACATATTGATGTATAATATAAATTGAGCAATAGTTCCAATATTCGGTATACTTCCATTAATGTACATCATTCCACCAGCATAAATAACTACTAAATTAGATAAACCAATAAGCAGAATCATTAATGGTCCAAAATAGGAATTGGTTTTAGCCAACGATAAGTTTTTGTCTTTACTTTCTTGAGTTAAAACACTAAACTCTTCTGATTTATTATTTTCTAACGCATAAGCTTTTACAACTCTAATTCCGGAGAAAAATTCTTGCGCAAACGAAGATAAAGTAGATAAATTTTGTTGGTATAAACTACTTTTTTTATGAATTTGAGCACTAATTTTAAAAATGCTATAGGATAATAGGGGAAGAGGTAATAACGAATAAAATGTCAGTTTAGGTGAAATATTGTACATGTAAACAATGACTACTCCAAATCGAATAACAGTATTTAGAGAATACATAACTGCTGGTCCGACATACA
>NZ_CAXBFR010000198.1:0-2089 GCF_963975005.1 uncultured Flavobacterium sp. | reverse complement strand
TTTTTTGTTATAACTTTGTTCGCTCCAATTAGAGCCAACCTACCAAATTGGATTATATGGTTACCAATAAAGAAAAACTTACCGCATTAATTATCACATACAACGAAATGGGATACATTGAAAAATGTTTAGATTCCGTTTCTTTTGCTGATGAAATAATTGTAGTCGATTCTTTCAGTACTGATGGAACTTATGAATTTTTAAAGAGTCACTCAAAAGTAAAGGTTATTCAAAATCCGTTCGAAAATTTTACAGCTCAAAAATCATTTGCTTTAAAACAAGCAACTAATGATTGGGTATTGTTTTTAGATGCTGATGAAATTGTTTCTACTTCTTTACAGATGGAAATTTCAGAAACAGTCTCTAGTGATACTGAGATAGCTGCATTTTGGTTTTATCGCCAATTTATGTTCAAGAATGAAAAGTTGAATTATAGCGGTTGGCAAACAGATAAAAACTATAGACTTTTTAGAAAAAGTAAAGCATCTTTTTCTGATTGCAAAATAGTGCATGAAACTTTAGATGTTGAAGGAACTTCTGGAATCTTAAAAGAAAAACTTATTCACTATTGTTACAAAAATCACGAAGATTACAAAGGTAAAATGTTGAAGTATGGCAGATTAAAAGCTATTGAATCATTTTATAGAGAGAAGAAATATAGTTATGCAATGATGATTGCAAAAACTAGTTGGAAATTCTTTAACCATTACATCTTACGTCTAGGTATTCTTGATGGCAAAAAAGGTTTTATCATTTGTCACTTAAATTCACTTGGCGTTTTAGAACGCTACAGAGAACTTAAAAAACTTGAGCAAAAAAACGAACTTGCTTATTACTTAGTAATGCCATAGAAAGTCCACACGCTTTTCTCCTTTTTAGTCATATTTCTAATTCCCACATTTTTAGCTATCGATTCTGGTGTCTTATATCCCCTTTTGTGGTCTAAGTGTACACATACGGCACTATAACGAAGTTGTTTAGATTTTAAACCGAAGTTAAAAAGTCGTTCGCCTAATTCTCTATCTTGACCACCATACTGCATTCGTTCATCGAATCCGTTTACATTCTCGATATCTTTTTTCCAACCAGATGAATTATGTCCGTTCCAACTTGCATTGGTAGGTGTAATCCAATTCAGGATTTTAGAAATAAATCCATGAGCAGTAAGTTTGTTGTTCTTGAAAGTTTGCGGAATACCTTTATCTTTCAACCATTGAATATTAAAACAACGTTGTTTTTCAATATCCTCTAGTGTGATCAACTTAGATATATTCATGGGCAACATATAATAACCACCAGAAATAAAATACCCTTGTTCTTTATTTATGTAATGAACCTGAACGAAATCTTCTCTAGGTATACAATCGCCATCGGTCATTATAATATAATCGGCAGAGCAAGCAGTTACTGCCTTATTTAGAATTTTTGACTTTTGAAAACCATCATCCTCTTGCCACACGTGTACAATAGGATAATGAACCTTTTTAGACATTTCTGCAATCAATTCTTTCGTTGGTTCTTTCGAACCATCGTCAGCTATGACAACTTCAAAATCTTTGAAAATTTGTTGCTCAAAACCCCAGAGTACCTTCTTTAACCATTCTTCGGCATTATATGTACTAACTATGATACTTATTTTAGGAATCTCCATACTGCGTTTCAAATTACCACAAAAATATAAAAGTCTTATCTATCTTTGAACTTGAAAAGACTGTCTACATTAATAAACGACAAATAACAGCATTGTAAAATGAAGTTGAAAGAAATACCTGTATCTATTTACACTTCAATTAAACTTTCATCGCTTTCGGTTAAAAGTATTCTTTCTGAAACAAAAGAAGAAATACCTGTTATTGTTTCTTTAACTTCTATTCCAGAAAGGTTACAGACACTACATTTAACTATACGAAGTATTTTAAATCAAGATGTGAGACCAAAGAAAATAATACTTTGGCTACATGAATCTTTAAAAAATAAAATACCAAATAAATTAAGCGTGTTGGAATCTGATTTATTCCAAATTATGTATTCCGATTTAACATGTTCTCACAGAAAATTAATTCATAGCCTTGAGCTTTTTCCAAAAGAG
>NZ_CAXBFR010000197.1:0-2212 GCF_963975005.1 uncultured Flavobacterium sp. | reverse complement strand
ACAATGGATTACTCAGATATATTACAAGACATTTCAGTTGACTTATCTTCTATGGTAAAGAAACATCTAAAGAATATTAAAAAATTAGATTCCAAACAACAAAAGCAATTTGGAAAACTATTTGGAGATATGAAGCAAGGTATAGATGATTTATCAGAAGGAACATACGAATCAGTAAACGAAGCAAAGATTGCATTTGTGAATGATAAGTTAGTAGGTGATAGAATCCAAAAATCAGGACTCTTACCACTATTAGGTGATAACAACGTATCTTTAAATCCTAACAAAGTGAAATTTACAAGAGAGTTAAGAGATACATTAGTAAAACTTTATAAAAAATACAGTTCATTAACCATTAAGTAATTTTAACAAAAATAAAATAATATTTATATACACCGGTCATTAGTTTGGCTGGTGTATTTTTTTTAATATTAAAAAACAATTTATGCAAGAACGAAAAAGTAACTTTAAAAAAGTCCGTAGAGAAGATATGGAAGTAATGGGTAACGCAATGGCAGTAAAAGTCGTTAACGGCCAAATTGAACCAGCTCTCAAATTATGGAAACGTAAGATGAAGGATAGTGGTAAGTTAGATGAAGTCAAAGATAGACGAGAATTCATCAAACCATCAGCAGTTAACCGTAGAAAACGTGCAGAGGCAATACGAACTCAATGGCACAGAACTCAAGAAGATAAGTAATGAGTACAATATTAGTGTTTTTATTTATACTACACTATTTATTGTAAATTGTGATACCACCTCCCAATAGGTGGTTAACGTTATTTTATATAAACAATTATATTAAGATTTACAATAATCTTATTTCCCCAAACAAATTTAGGAGAACTATTATGGCAAGAAAAGACTTGTTATCAGAAGCAATTGCTGATGCTAAGGCTGTGAAAGAAACAGCAATGGCCAATGCAAAATTAGCTTTGGAAGAAGCATTCGTACCAAAACTTCAATCAATGATATCTGCGAAGCTAGCAGAAGAAGCTGAAGAAGAAATGGAAGAAGATGAAACTGAAGAAGCGTATCATTCTGAAGAAGCTGAAGTAGAAGAATACAAAGAAGCAGAAATGGATTCGGAAGAAGAAATGGAAGAAGCTGAAATGGATTCGGAAGAAGAAGTAGAAATGGAAGAAGAAGAAGAAATGGAAATGGATTCTGAAGAAGAAGTAGAAATGGAAGAAGAAGAAGAAATGGAAATGGATTCTGAAGAGGACGAAGATGAATTAGATTTAGAATCTATCATTAGAGAACTTGAAGATGAAAACGAAATGGGTTCTGAAGAAGAAATGGAAATGGAAGAAGAAGAAGAAATGGAAATGGATTCGGAAGAAGAAGTTGAAATGACTGAAGAAGCTGAAGAAGAAGAAGAAATCGATTTGGATGAAGTTATCAGAACATTGAAAGAAATGGAAGATGGCGACGAAGAAGAAGAAGAAGCGATGACTGAAGCTGAAGAAGAAGACGAAGATATGGCAGGTGAATTGGAAGAAGCTTATACAACTATAAAAAGTTTACAAACTACTATCAACGAAGTTAACCTATTGAACGCTAAACTTCTTTACACTAACAAATTATTCAGAACATTTGATTTAAATGAAAATCAAAAAGTAAAAGTTCTTGAAAACTTTGATAGAACTTCATCAGTAAGAGAAGTTAAGTTAGTATTTTCAACATTAGCTGAAAATCTTAACGTAGCTAAGAAAACAAAAGTTGTTGTTAGAGAAGGTTATGCTTCTAAAGCAACAAAAAGTTCGGCACCTAAAAAGAAAATCATCTCAGAAGGTAACGAATTAGCCGCTCGCTGGAAAAAGCTTGCTGGTTTAATTTAATTTTTAAACAAATAAAAACGGAGAATAAACATGGATTTAAAAAATATCCTTAGTGAAGGTTCTTCTCATACCGCTAGATTATCTGAAACTACAAGAGTTTTAGCTAGTAAATGGGAAAAAACTGGTCTTTTAGAAGGAATTGACAACGAAGTTGAAAAAGCTGGTGTTGCAACACTTTTAGAAAATCAAGCAAGACAATTAGTAAAAGAAGCATCTTCTACTGGAACTGCCGCAAACGGCGAAGAATGGGCTGGAGTAGCTCTACCATTAGTAAGACGTATCTTTTCTGAAATTGTAGCAAAAGATTTCGTATCTGTACAACCAATGAACTTACCATCAGGTCTAGTATTTTATCTAGATTTTAAATATG
>NZ_CAXBFR010000196.1:0-2400 GCF_963975005.1 uncultured Flavobacterium sp. | reverse complement strand
CGATATCAGTAGATGATTGATTTGAAGTATATCCAAATCTACCTTCACCGTATAAACCGTTTACAGCTGAATCAGTTGAACCTAAGTCCGAACCAGTTCCACCGAAAAGTGATTTTCCGTTGAATCCACCTTTTCCTGCTTGAGCCGTACCATATTTAAAATCTAGATAAAAGATTAGTCCAGATGGTAAGTTCATTGGTTGTACACTAACGAATTCTTTCGAAGCTATTTCTCCGAAGATACGTCTTACTAGTGGAAGGGCTACGCCACTCCACTCTTCATTACCAGCTGAAGTTCCTGTTGCAGTTGCTTCGTCTAGTAATTGTTTTGCTTGGTTCTCTAAAAGAACCGAAATTTGAGATTGCTCTCTGTCTGCTAAACCTTCAAGAAGTCCAGTTTGTTCCCATTTACCTTTAAGTTCTCTAGTCTCTGCTAGCATAACTTGCTGTGGGTTCTTTCCTTCCATTAATTTAGATAAATCAAAATTTGCCATTTTTATTTTCCTTTTTTTGGGTTAAAATTATTTAATATTTGCTAATTGTTTGAATCTATCAGCCATCGTGTTAGTTGATTCAGTAATTACTTCTTTAGAAGGAGCAGTACTTGCAACAACTTTTGATGCGAATGATTCAGTTAATTTCGCGGTTTGTTTTGTTTTTCTTGATGTACCACCTATTTTAAGTGATTCCGCAAGTGTACTAAATACTAGTTTTACTTCTCTAACATTTTTAGTTCTGTCTAATGTTTCAACAACTTTCATTTTCTGGTCATTGTTCAAGTCATAAGAACGGAATAATTTGTTAGTGTAAAGTAATTTAGCGTTTAATAAATTTACTTCGTTGATTGTAGATTTTAATGATTTGATTGTTGTCATAGCTTCTTCTAGTTCAGCTTTTGCTTCATCCAATTCACTATCATCTTCTTCTGAAACTTCTTCTTCAGATTCTTCATCTTCTCCGTATCCCATTTCTTTTAGGATTTCGTCTAAGTTGATTTCTTCATCCAATTCTTCTTCGAATTCTTCTTCGTTTTCTTCAGAAACTTCTTCACCTTCTTCTGATTCACCTTCTTCTGATTCTTCTACTTCTTCAGCAGCTTCTTCAGCGTGGTGTTCATCTTCGTGTGATTCGATTTCATCAGATGCGATATCAGATACTTCTTCAGATTCTTCATCATCAAGTTCTTCTTCAAGTTCTCTAATGATAGATTCTAAATCTAGTTCATCTTCATCAGCTTCTTCTTCAGATTCCATAGTTTCTTCTACTTCTTCTTCAGCTTCTACTTCTTCAGATTCTTCTTCAGATTCTTCTTCAGATACTTCTTCTGATTCTTCATCATGAGATTCTTCTACTTCTTCAGCAGCTTCTTCTTCTGATTCATCTTCAGTTACAGTTTCTTCAGATACTTCTTCACCTTCTTCAGCTTCTTCTTCTTCAGTTACAGTTTCTTCAACTGCTTCTTCTTCTTCGGTTACTGTTTCAGTTGCTTCTACTACTTCGCTTTCTTCAACTTCTTCTTTATCTTCATCAGCTTCTTCAATTTCTTGAGTTAACTTCTGAGATAGAATAGATTGTAAACGAGGTGTGAACGCTTCTTCTAAAGCGATTTTAGCGTTTGCTATTGCAGTAGCTCTAACGGCTTTTGCATCAGCGATAGCTTCTTTTAACAAATTTGAGTTTGCCATAATTTACCTTTCGATTTATTTGTGTTTGTGAAAATATTTGGGATTTCCAATAGAAAATTAAAAAAATCGGTTTGTTTGGGTTACCCTACATAAGATATTCGTGGGTATTCATAAACCAATATAGTAAATCCACATTAATGGTGGATTATTAGTAATAAGTATGTTAAAATATAATTAAACGTAAAATATTATCTGTTTTTATCGTTTTTTTTATCTTTCTTATCTAAATTCCTTTGTTTCTTAGGTTTTTTAGTATAAAGCTTTGCTTTTGTATCACCACTACCCTGTTTATCAAGTATGGTTTGTTTTTGTTGTTCTCTAACAGCCAATTGTTTTTCTCTTCTACGAACAGTTGTGGGTTTTTTGTAGTATCTTCGTTCTCTTACTTCCATAAGATGACCAGAATCCATACTTCTTCGTTTGAACATCTTGAGTGCTCTGTTTATATCTCCCTTTCTTACTTGAATGGAAACAATTGGTAATCTTTTACTCATTCTCCTTTTTTTAAATAACTTAGTTGGTTATGATATTTTTTTTACGATAAAATCAATATCTAAAAGAATTCCATATCCAGCACCTTCGTAGTTATACATTGGTTTGAATTTTAATTTAGTTTTCTTTTCAGCGTACTTAGCTAATTGTTTAGTTATATCATCTTTTGATGTATCACCTAATTTTTCTATCTTATCTAACTCAACTGATTTTTTAGGAATGAA
>NZ_CAXBFR010000195.1:0-2622 GCF_963975005.1 uncultured Flavobacterium sp. | reverse complement strand
TAACAAGAGATATGAATTGGTGGTTGTATCGTAAAAAATAATGTAACCAATTTCATGCATGAGCGCTTAAAATGGGATAATGAGCTTGCTTGTCCTCATTGCGGTAATTTGAATACATATAAGACCAATAAAGGTTGGAAGTATAGAGAAAGGGAATGATAACAAGAATTAAATTACAAATTCATGTCTTTTAGCTACATCGTTAAAATTATTCTGGCTAACACATTCATTTATATAATCATCAATATTACCAATTTTGAATATAAAGTCAATAACAAATTTTTCTCTATCAGATTTTAAATTTAAAGCTCAATTAAAGGATTGTCATTTATTAACTTACGATAATAAAAATATTTCGATATGAAAAAATCATTTTATTTAAGCATCATCGCACTGTTTGGAATTTACATGATGCAATCACAAGATTCAACAAACACTGTTGATAAGGAGGATAATCGATTGCTTAAATATGACTGGAGCACTATTGCAACTACACCGTATATCATTGGAAAAAGAACAAGGAAGAGTAATTTTGATTCCTATTCGAATCTTGTCAAGATAATTGAAAATTCAGCTGCAGTTGGTTCACTAAACTATCCACTACCAGTTTCCGGTAATTCTAAAATGCCTGTTTATGAGCCAAAAGGAATTCATAAAATGAGAATTTTTGAAATCGATACTACTTCACAATTTTATCTCCAAATTTTCAAAGTTCTTTAAATATTGGCTTAAATCTTTTTAAAAAAAGTTCAAAAATCAATTCTTAATAGCAGCAGACTAAACGGCATGAAAAATCTATTTATTGTATTTCTTATACTACTGCTTAGCTATTCTTGTTCTAATGATGAAATTGGAAAATGGGATGACAACATTAAGCTTTCCCAGAAAGAATTTCAATTCGACTCCAAACAAAATAGCGCAATAATTACGACTGAAGGAGAGGGGTGGTGGATTTCAGAGATATATTCGGATAAAGGCCAAACTTATGATTTTAGTGATACGGACACTACAATTAAAAATTTCGTTATAATAAATCCGGATTTTAAATTGGAAAGGAAAAACGCAACGGAAATAAGTATCACAATGTTCGAAAACCAAACCAATTCTGAAAGGACTCTGAAAATCGGTTTGCAAGCAGGAAATTATTTTGATGGAATAAAAATAATTCAATCGGCAGATTGAACTTTTTATAATATAATATCTTTAGCTAGTTATTACTTGTTTTCCAAAGTTCAAACAAAGGATTAATAGATAGCGAATAACTAAACAGTCAACAACTTACTTCGATTTTTTAAATTTTAAACATATTAAATGAAAGTCTGTATTGCCGAAAAACCATCTGTAGCGAGAGAAATTGCTTCCGTTCTTGGGTCTACCACCAAACGTGATGGGTATTATGAAGGCAATGGATATGCTGTAACCTATACTTTTGGACATCTTTGTACGCTTAAAGAGCCAAACGATTATAAACCGCATTGGAAAAGTTGGGATCTAAACAATTTACCAATGTTGCCAGAACATTTTGAAACCAAAATATCTAAAGATGCTGGTATTCGAAAACAGTTTAAAATTATTAAACAACTATTCGATAAAGCAGATGTTGTTATAAATTGTGGTGATGCTGGGCAAGAAGGAGAATTAATACAACGCTGGGTTTTAAATCAAGCGAATTACAAAGGCAAGGTAGAAAGGCTTTGGATTTCTTCGCTTACAACCGAAGCCATAAAAGAAGGTTTCAAAAACTTAAAACCATCTGAAGATTACGATAATTTATATTATGCAGGTTTTTCTCGTGCTATTGGAGATTGGCTTTTAGGTATGAATGCAACACGTTTGTACACTTTAAAACATGGTGGCTACAAACAAGTATTATCAGTTGGTCGTGTGCAAACGCCAACATTAGCTATGTTGGTTAACCGGTTTAAGGAGATAGAAAATTTTAAACCACAACCGTATTGGGAATTGCAAACGCTCTATCGCGATACTTTATTTAGCTACGAAGAAGGGCGATTTCTTAACGTTGAAGATGGAGAGAAGTTAGCGAAAATTGTAAAAGAACACGATTTCGAAATTGTTTCTATTACAAAAAAGGCTGGTAATGAATATGCACCAAAGCTATTTGATTTAACAGGATTACAGGTCTATTGCAATACGAAATTTGGATTTTCTGCAGATGAAACCTTGAAGATTGTCCAAAAACTATACGAACAAAAAGTAGTTACTTACCCTAGAGTTGACACCACGTTTTTACCAAACGATGTTTACCCAAAAGTACATGGCATACTGAAAAATTTAACTACTTACACTGCTTTAACAGCGCCTTTGCTTGGAAAAAAATTAAAGAAGACGAAAAAGGTTTTCGATGATAGTAAAGTAACAGATCACCACGCAATAATACCAACTGGGCAGCAAATGAATTTGCAATACAATCAGCAACAAGTTTACAATAGTATTGTACGCCGTTTTATAGCTGTCTTTTATCCAGATTGTAAAGTCTCTAATACTGCGGTTATTGGTAAAGCTGAAAAAGTAAAGTTTAAAACTACAGGGAAAGAGATTTTGGAAAAAGGTTGGCGTGTTGTTTTTGAAACTCCAAATTCTTCGTCTAAGGAATCTGGAATG
>NZ_CAXBFR010000194.1:0-2761 GCF_963975005.1 uncultured Flavobacterium sp. | reverse complement strand
ATTTGGTTGGTTGAAAAGATTATAAATTGCATTTAAACTATATAGCTATATCATATTAATAGAAAATATTTTACAATAGACACGTAAATATTATAATAACTTAAAAATTACTTTTTAATTATTTTTTGAACCGTTTTTATGTCATTTGAATAAATTTCAACAAAATAAATCCCTGAATTTAAACTTGATAAATCAACAGTAACATTTGAAACTTCATAGTTAGAAGTATAAATAGTTTTACCTAATAAATCAATCACATTTACTTTACTGATAACTGAATTTTCTTTATTTTGAATGTTTAAAATGTCATTTGTAGGATTAGGATAAATCACGAAATTTGATAAAGTATTATTTCCAAGACCTAAAGTATTTGCAAATTCAGTAGTAAAAGTATTGGTAATAATTGCTGGATTATAATCAAAATAAATTTCAGCTGAATTATTAATGATTGTTCCCGTTGTAAAACCTGTTGTTGGTTTAATTTTAAATGTAACAAAACCTTGACTCAATTCATCACTTACAATTTGAGGGACTAAAAAGATATTTTCAAAAGACCATTCTAATTGATTATTTGTTCTGGTTAAAGTGTGATTATGACTTGCATTTACCATTACAATACTTTCCTTATTTAAACCAGATGGTAAAATATCCTTTATGCTAATTTTATTTGCATTTGCAGTTCCAGTATTTTGAAAACGTATAGTGTAATATAAATAATCTGAAGAATCAAATTCAGAAATTTCAATTAATTCACCATGAGATTCCATAATATCATTTGGATCATAAGAACCAACAATTATTTCATTTAATTGAAAAATATTATTATTTAAATTTGCTTCTATAGAAGTAGAAGTTATAGAAATATCTGTTGTTACCAAATCACCTAATGAAACCGTTGGAATAGTTGGGATTTCATAAATAACATCAATTGTTTTTGTTTCCAAGGGTTGTAGGTTAATGTAATCAAAAGTAAATCCTGTTGAAGTTGCAATTGCACCAGTTTCAGAAATACTATTTATTATAACATTTGATGAATGATTAATTGTTATTGTTCCAGTAGCTGATAAAGTACCTGAATTAGTATATGTAATAGTGTTAGCTTGCATAAATCCGGGAACAGCATTTACATTTGGAGAAACCGAAACAGCAACATCACTATATGGAACAGTATTTACGATAGGAAAATAATAAGTAGTAATTCCACTATTTTGAGCAATTAAAAAATCATTATAAGTTGAAGAAGTTGTGTAAAAACCAGCATAATTTGAATCAATTTGATAACTTAAATCATGTGTATCTGAGTAATTAACAGGAAATAAATAACTGTTTCCAAAAGGAGAAAATAGTTGCATTGGAGTTCCATTGTTGTTTAATTCATGTACAAAACTTCCTAAAGTAAAATTAGGTTCTCCAGTATCTTTTGTACCATTATTATTTGAATCCAAAAACGAAACCATATTGATTAAGTCATTGTTGCACATAACACTTCCAGCATTAAAGCTTCCACCTTCAATAAATACAGCAGAATCAAAAGCAGTATCGTTGTAATCTCCAATAACCATTTTAATAGAATACGGATTATTTGGAACAATAGTAGCATAAACAGACATTGGTACTGTATAACCATTCATATTCATAACCGTTGAAACAGCAGGTTGACCAACAGTATAGGTGCTAAAAAAAGTTGAATTAACAGAAGGACAACCATTATTATAAGCTGAATTTCTAATATTAGTGACTGCAACGGGTGTAGTTGTTCCAGGAATTACAGCTAAATTTTGACTAATTCCAGTTGTTAAATCAGTTAAAATAAAAGCAAAAACATCTGCGAACCCACATTGAAAAGTTCCATATTCATTAGATGAAAATATAAAATTAAAATTAAATGCATCAGTTTGAGCAACAAAATCAAATTTTAAAAAAGTAACATCATTTATAGTTCCTGGTGCTCCATTTGCTTGACTAATTGCTTGTAAATCGGTATCTCCTAATTGCGAACAAGTTGATGATGTTCCGTTTCCAGTATACTGACCAGCAGAATTTTGAACTGTTCCACATCTTAAAACTAATCCGTTTTGAAAAGGAAAACTTGGATTGGTGTTAGTAAAAACGCCAATTCCACAATCACCTTGCCTTTGTACATTGGTAGCAATGGCACAATTTGTGTTTACAAATGTGTTGTTTACTAAATTTTGTATGTTAGTTGTTGCAGGGTTGAAAGGTATTACTTGTATAGCTTGTGAAAAACCAAAAGTGGTTACGAATAATAATAAAAGTAATTTTGTTTTCATAAAAAAAGTGTTTGTATAACAAATATATAAAATATTATCATTCAAACACCTATTAAAGGTCTTGTAATAAAAATCACATACTTTTCTTTTGTTTCTCCACAAAACCGTCAGCTTGTAGTTTTAGCAATTCCATCGCACCTTTTTTCTTGTAATTATAAAGTTCTTTGTCGTCTTTAATATCAGCATAAACCTTATCATAAATCTCTGCATCGGTTTTCTTTTGCAATTCACTTTGATATTTGTTTTGAGCTAGGACATTTATGATTCCCATTTCCTTGTCTTCTTGCTTGTAATCATATTCTCCTCTTGGAGATAATAATTTAGCAATAATAGGAGAAGTTTCAATAGCCAAAAATAATAACATTATAAAAAACGAAGGCAACCAAGGCAATTTGTCTAAAGCATTAATTCGAGCCATTAAACCGTCAAAGCCATCAATGATTGGTTGCGTTTCTGTTATCTTTTTATCC
>NZ_CAXBFR010000193.1:0-2893 GCF_963975005.1 uncultured Flavobacterium sp. | reverse complement strand
TTGCACAAGAACAAGATGCTTGGGTTTACTTTACCAATAAACCTAATGCTTCAACCTTTTTAGCAAATCCATTAACAATGCTTTCTCAAAGAGCATTAGATAGAAGAACAGCTCAAAACATTCCTTTAGATATAACAGACGCTCCTGTGCATCAACCATTTATTGACCAAATTGAAGCAATTTCTGGAATAACAGTTATGGCAAAATCAAAATGGCTGAATTCAATTCATGTAAGAGGAAGTCAATCAGATATTCAAGCCTTGTTGAATTTAACTTTCGTGAATTCAATTGACTTTGCAAATGATGCTTTAAATACCAGACAAATACAACCGAAAGACAACTTATACAGCAAGGTAAATAAACAATTGGAAGAATTAGTAACATACAATTATGGAAATTCTGAAAATCAAATTCAAATGCTTAATGGTCATTTGTTGCACCAGCAAGATTATACTGGACAAGGAAAAATTATAGCAGTTTTAGACTCAGGTTTTATTGGAGTTGGTTCAGTTTCTCCTTTTCAAAATTTAATCACAAACAACCAAATATTAGGTGGCTATAATTTTCCTGACAGAAATACTAATTATTTTTCTCGTCATAATCACGGAACTTCTGTTTTGTCTTGCATGGGAGGATTTGTTGATGGACAATTAGTTGGAACAGCTACAAATTCACAATATTATTTATTTATTACAGAAGATATAAATTCTGAAAATCCAGTTGAAGAATCCTATTGGGTTGAAGCAGCAGAATTGGCAGATTATTACGGTGTTGATGTTATAAACAGTTCTTTAGGTTATTTTGGATACGATAATCCAGCCTATAGTTACACTTATAATGATATGAATGGAACCACAGCTTTTGCATCAAGAGGAGCAGATATGGCTTTCTCTAAAGGTATTATGGTTGTTATTAGTGCTGGAAATTCAGGAAATAGTACTGAACCACATGTTGGAGTTCCAGCAGAAGCAATTAATGCTTTAGCAATTGGTGCTGTTGATAGTAATGAAACTATCGCAAGTTTCAGTTCAATTGGTCCATCGTTTGACGGAAGAGTAAAACCTGATGTTTGTGCAAAAGGACAATTAACTACAGTAAGTAATACTTCAGGAAGCATAGTTGTTTCTAATGGGACCTCATTTTCAAGTCCAGTTATGGCCGGAATGGTGGCTACGTTTTGGTCAGCTGTTCCTTCTCTTACAAATGTTCAAGTAACTAATTTTATTAAACAATCTGCAGATTTATTTGCTAATCCAACAATTCAAAAAGGATATGGAGTTCCAGATTTTCAGTTAGCCTTGACAAATGCTTTAAATTCAATGAATTTTACCATAGAAAATCCGATTTTGTATCCAAATCCTGCAGTAAATCAAATTACTTTAGCAAGTGAAATTAAAAACGGAAATCTATTGTTATATAATAGTTTAGGTCAATTAGTAAAAGAAGAAAGTATTACGCAAAAAATACAGAATTTTGATGTGGAGAACTTAAATTCAGGAATATATTATTACCAAATATCATCGCCAAATATAAATTTAAAAGGTAAAATTATCAAACAATAACTTTTACCAATAGAATAAACTCAACGATTAATGAATAAAATTACAAGCCTTTTTGAAATAAAGTATCCAATAATTCAAGGTGGAATGATTTGGAATAGCGGATACAAATTAGCAAGTGCTGTCAGCAATGCTGGTGGTTTAGGACTAATTGGAGCAGGTTCAATGTATCCAGATGTTTTAAGAGAACATATACAAAAATGCAAAAAAGCAACAGACAAACCTTTTGGGGTAAATGTTCCAATGCTTTATCCAAATATTGAAGAAATTATCCAAATTATTATTGAAGAAGGTGTAAAAATCGTTTTTACTTCAGCAGGAAATCCAAAAACATGGACACAACTTTTAAAAGACAATGGTATAAAAGTTGTTCATGTGGTTAGTAGTGCTAAATTTGCCATGAAAGCACAAGATGCTGGAGTAGATGCTGTAGTTGCAGAAGGTTTTGAAGCAGGTGGACATAATGGTAGAGATGAAACAACAACCTTAACTTTAATACCAATAGTTAGAGAAAAAATTAATATTCCGTTAATTGCTGCTGGTGGAATTGCTACAGGAAGAGGAATGATGGCAGCAATGATTTTAGGTGCAGATGGAGTTCAAATGGGGACACGTTTTGTTGCATCAATAGAATCAAGTGCTCATGCAGATTTTAAAACTACAGTTATAAATGCTAATGAAGGTGATACACAATTGACCTTAAAAGAATTAGCACCAGTTAGATTAGTAAAGAATAAGTTTTATAATGATGTACAAGAATTATACGCAAAAGGTCCATCAAAAGAAGAATTAGAAGCCTTATTAGGCAAACGAAGAGCAAAAAGAGGTATGTTTGAAGGTGATTTAGTTGAAGGTGAATTAGAAATCGGACAAATTTCAGGCTTAATTCACGATATTTTACCCGTTCAAACTATTATAGATAATGTGATGAATGAATTTCATCAAGCCCAAAAAGAAACACAACAATTTCAATTTTAATTCAAATGAGCAAAAAGCTTAAAATAGTAGTATTCGTTTTATTCATTGGTTTTTCATCTTATAGCCAACAGTTTTTATTTAAAACAACAAGTTTTTCAGTTACAGAAAAGAACAGTAAAGGAAAATGGACTGAATGGACAAAACCAGCAGAAGCTGAAATGATTATTAAAATTGATGGAGTAAGTCATAGAGTAGTTGTGTATTCTGAAGAAATTCAACTTTTTAATATAATCAAATACAACGAAGTAAAGAAAACAGAAACGGATATTATTTCTTCGTATAATTGTGTTGATAATAATGGTATTGAGTGTGTTGTATCGGTTTACACTAGAAGAAACCAAAACAACAGAAAACAA
>NZ_CAXBFR010000192.1:0-2943 GCF_963975005.1 uncultured Flavobacterium sp. | reverse complement strand
AAGCCATTGAACAAAACCGTTGTTGTGCGTTCGGCTTTTTAAACTAAGGCAAAAGGAATAATCTCCATCCGCTCCAATAATCTCTATAATTCTCTTCAAAGCTTTTTAATTCGCTTGACTTTGGTAATTTATTTTTTTGAGCGAAATTATTATAATCATTTTCGTTTTCAAATTCCGTTATTTTATCTGAATCAATATCATAAATGAAATAATTGTTTTCAAAATCATAAAAATTACTACTCAAATTTCCACATAAAGTATTGTTTTTTATTTTAAAATGTGTTAATTCAATTTCATTTTCATCGCTTGTTTTTATTCCGTTTAATTTTCCATATTTCGTCCAGTTTATGTTGCTTATTTCTTTTGTAAAGCTAATGGGAATCCTTGCACTATCTCCAAGTCCATGATTTCCAAATGGTGTAAACATATACAATAAAAGTAAAATTGAAATAGATAACCAAAGTATTTTTTTTGATTTTAGCCATTTTTCAACCCAAACAGGTTTTTTGTTTTTTGGAATATGATTATAAATAAAATATAAAATTGATGAATAAATATAAGCTAATACTGCGATTTTCAAAAGTTCAAATATAAAATGACCTAAAGACTCCATTTACTCGTTTTTTTTTCGTTTAGTTCGGATAAGCTGACGCACAACGTTTTGCAGCTAGCGAAAGCCACAAAGATTTAAGACTAACCACAACAAATATAAAATTAAAATTGGAAAATCCGACAGGATTTTCAAGAAGTTGACCAAGCGTTTGTGGTTTTTGCTAACCGTTGTTACAAGCAGTTTATCTTAAAAATTATATCCAACAGATAATCTAAATAAAGTATTAGTTAAACTATGTTTGTCATTATAAATATCTTCATATTCAAATATTTTCGAAAAACCTTTGTAAGTGCTTAATTCGATAAAGTAATTTTTAAATTCGACACCTCCTCCAACATTAAATCCAAAATCTATATCAGAATTTACGTCACCTAAATCATTACTTAATTTTTCAGTATTAACTAAATAACCAACTTGCGGTCCAGTTATTAAATATATTTTATTCCAAAATTTAAATTCTAAAGGAACATTCATATAGGAAAGTTTGTAATCAAGTTTTGTAAAACCATAAGGAACTGTTTGTTCTGTTTTTACTCTGTCTCCTTGTTGCGAGAAAACTAATTTTGGTCTAAAAGTAATTTTTTCATTTAGTTGCAAATTATAAGCAACCCCTAAATGCAGAGAAACTGAACTTTCATTTAATAAGCTTTTATAAAGTCCATCAGTTAAGAAATTATAATTTATACCAGTAAAAACTGAAAATTTTTCTTGGGAATATGTATTAAACTGTAAGAAAAAAACAATAATGATAAGGGCATTTTTTTTCATAATAAATTTTAAAATTGTTTTAATTATTTTTTTTTGCGCAATATTGGGTTTAAATTGCATGTAACGTTTAGTGGCTTTATAAAGTGGCTTTGATTAATCACAGACCAACACAAATATAGACAAATTTTCGATTCATAGAGGTTTTTCCGAAGGAAAAACCAAGCCCAAGCCATTTTATAAAACCATTGTTAGCAAACGTTTTATTAGTTTATAGTTTTAATATTGTTTTTATATTCATTTAGACACTTTTCATCTAATTCAATAAATATATTTGATTCACCACTTCTGTTTCTTTTAAATTTATGTATATGAATTAATTCTAATGTTTCTAAATCGACTAAAATTTTACAGCCTTTATTTCCTTTTTTATTTACAATATTAAAACTCAAATAATATGGCATTGTTTCTTTAGAATGATACCATGATGCAGATAAATCTAATTCCGAATTTTTTTGTTCATCAAAATAAATTTGCAAACATTTTGGGAAGACAATTTCTTTATTGTTTAATCTTAATTTCTTTTTATTTATATCAAAATTTGCTGGACTAAAGTTTTTTGGCAAACCTATGATATTCCCATTTTTTTCAAGTTGTAAAGAAGTATCTTTATGTAATACATCTGAATTATTCAAAAACAGAAATGATATTAATATTAAAAATGTCTTCATTTGTAGGTTTTTTTGGCAATGTTTGCTAACGTTTGGCGGCTTGCAGAAGTTGCGGACTTCGAAACCGTATAATTTTCTACTAAGATAGAATTTCTTGCGAAAGAAATTTACCAATTTTGCAAAATTCTCGCAATTTCTGCAAACCGTTGTTAGCAGTAGCTTTTTATTCTAAAGTTACGCAAATTCCAATGTGGTCGCTTAATTTTTTATTATGATTCCACGTTTCTATTTTTACATTTTTATTCTCAATAAAACTTTTGCTAACCACAATATGATCAACATTATTTTCGATTTCTGAAGTTAAGTTTTTAAGCTTTAAGTTTTCGAAAATTAAATTCAACTTATTTCTTGCATCGTGACTTGGATAAACTCTACCAGAAAAAGTAACGTTAAAATCACCAATAATGGAAATTTCATTTTCCGTTTTTAGATTTTCAAAATCTTTAAGTTGGTTTTCTAAATCACTTTTAAACCTTTCTCCAATTCCTCCAAAAACACCAATAATTGTTCCGTAAACAGTTAGCATTCCATTTGGAGTTTCTATTTTGGCACAAACTGAAGTAAAACTATCATAAGTTTTATGTTGAACAGTAATTTTATATTTTGTCCAAATTGTTGTTCTATTTTCTCCAGTTTTATATTCAATTCCATCATAACCATTTATCAAATTTTCTGTTGATAAAAATGAATATTCGTCACAAAGTTTAATTTTAGAATTAGTTTCTGTCAGGATTACAATATCAGCATTATATTCTGCAAGTTTTTCAAGAATTAATTGATTTTCTGATTTCGGTCTTTCGATATTCCAAGTTAAGATTTTCATTATTTTCTTATCTACTACGATTTTTCTGAAAGTTAATGCTAACGTTTTGCGGCTTTGTTTCAGTGGCTTGT
>NZ_CAXBFR010000191.1:0-2998 GCF_963975005.1 uncultured Flavobacterium sp. | reverse complement strand
TCTAATAAAGAAATCAATAAATGTGAACCGACTAAACCTGTTGCTCCTGTAACTAATATCATATGGTAAAGATAAATAGATTCTTTGATTTTAAGATTATAGATTTTCAGAATATTTTTTAAAATAACACAAAATTTGGAATTTGGAATTTGAAGTTTGGTTTTTAAAATTGATATATTTGCATAAATTAAGATAACCAAATTTCAGTAAAATTAAAAGATACTGAAATGAATTCAGCATAAGATGAAAAATTTAGTAGAAGAATTACAATGGAGAGGCTTGGTACACGATATGATGCCAGGAACAGAAGAACAATTATTAAAAGAAGCTACTACAGTTTATATAGGATTTGATCCAACTTCAGATTCATTACACATTGGAAGTTTAGTTCCGATTATTTTATTAAAACATTTACGCAATTTTGGACATAGACCAATTGCTTTAGTTGGTGGTGCAACAGGAATGATTGGTGATCCATCAGGAAAATCAGATGAAAGAAATTTGTTGGATGAAGAAACATTAAATTTCAATGTAAATGGCATTAAAAATGTACTTTCTAACTTTTTAGATTTTGAGGCAACCGATGAGAATGCTCCAATTTTAGTCAATAATTATGATTGGATGAAAGATTTCTCATTCATCAATTTTGCCCGTGATGTAGGTAAAAGAATCACAGTAAACTACATGATGGCAAAAGATTCAGTAAAGAAGCGTTTGTCTGGTGATGAAGGTGGAGAAGGAATGAGTTTTACTGAATTTACGTACCAATTAATTCAAGGATATGATTTTTACCATTTGAATAAAGAATACAACTGTTTATTACAAATGGGTGGAAGTGACCAATGGGGAAATATTACGACAGGAACTGAATTAGTTCGTAGAATGAATGTGGATAACGACGAAAGATCTAAAGCTTACGCAATGACTTGTCCGTTAATTACTAAAGCTGATGGTTCAAAATTTGGAAAATCTGAAGGTGGAAATGTTTGGTTGACTGCGGATAAAACTTCGCCTTATAAATTCTACCAATTTTGGTTAAATACTTCAGATGTTGATGCTGAAAAGTATATTAAGATTTTTACTTTTTTAGATAAAGAATCTATTGATGCAATTATAGCTGAACATAATGAAGCTCCACACTTAAGAGTGTTACAAAAACGTTTGGCAGAAGAATTAATGTTATTGGTACATTCTAAAGAAGATTTAGATAGTGCAATTTTTGCTTCTGGAGCTTTCTTTAGTAAAGACATGTCTGATTTAAAAACATTAAATGAAAATCAATTAGCTGAAATATTTGAAGGAATCCCACAAGCGGAAGTTGCCATGTCAGATTTAAGTGAAGGAATAGATATCGTCACTTTATTAAACGAAAAAACAGGATTTTTAGCTTCTAATGGTGAAGCAAGAAGAGCTTTAAAAGAGAATTCAATTTCTGTAAATAAGGAAAAAGTCACAGAAGAATTTAATTTGTCTTCAAATGATTTAGTAAGTAATAAGTTCGTTTTATTACAAAGAGGAAAGAAAAATTATTTTGTGGTGAAGTTTGTTTAGTATTAAACAAAAACTAAATAACCATAAGGTTACAACCCCGAATATCAGAATTATCAAAACGTCCCAGCACTTCGAAAGAATGGTTGGGATATTTTTTACCTAAATCTTGCGTAGCAATAAACGAACATGAATTGATGTTTGCCAAATCAATCACATTAATTCCACCCGTTTTTCCTTCGTTAACATAAGACAAAGCATCTTCTGTGTCTCTAATTAAGATTTGCATCCAATTCGGACATTCAAAAATTCCGTTTCCTAAAGAATAAGCTTGTGATAATAATTCAGTCATTCCATATTCAGAATGAATAACAGGAACACCAAAACCTTGGCAAAGAATCTCATGTAACTCTTCACGAATCATTTCTTTTCTTTTGCCTTTCATGCCACCAGTTTCCATGATGATGGTGTTTTTTAATTGAAATTTATGGAGTTCAATTAAATCTAATAAAGCATAAGTCACACCTATTAAAAGCACGTTTTGTCCTGAATTATCTAGTTCAATTAACTTCGCGATAAGCTCATCATAATTGTTTAAATAAAAACCACTGTCTTCATGATTGCTGCTTTGAATCAAATCATCAACCATGTGTATTAAAGACGAACCTTCACGTTCTAAGTAAGATGGAAGTAAGGCCAAAACACAATAATCTTCAATATTTCCATAAAATTCAGAAAACGCATTTCGATAGCTTTCTTCGTATAAAGAAATATCTGTGACTAAATGTTTGCTTGTTTGCATTGCAGTTGTACCACTACTCGTAAAAGTAGCTTGAATAGGTTCAGTTGAACTTATTACCTCATGACTTTTAAAAAATTGAATAGGTAAAAATGGAATTTCAGTTAGAGACTTTACATTTTCTTTATTCTTGTTTAAAAGGTTACAAAACTCTTGATATACCAAATTATTATCAAATTGAAATCGGAAAATCTTAAGTGCAATTTTCTCAAATTCCTTTTTGGATGAAATAGTAAATATATCGTTAGAATTAATCATAATATTAAAATACTGTTATAAAATTGATGAGGTACTGAAGCGAGTTCAGCACTAGACAAAAGTATAAAATAAAAAAGCACCAACGTAATGTTGATGCTTTCTTTATATAAATAGAAGTGTGAATTTATCTCACTACTAATTTTCTAGTAGCCGTTTTTCCGTCTTCAGTAACTTTAACGATATAAACACCAGCGTGTAAGCTAGAAATGTTTACGGTATTGTTGTTTACTTTAGTATTGATAACTTGTTTTCCTAAGATATCAAAAATAGCTACATTCATAGCTGAATTTGCAGTAGAAGAAATATTTAATACATTTCCTGAAACTGGATTTGGATATAAAGATAAACCAGCGATTGTGTCGAAGTTTTTAGTTGAAGCTGTTCCTGCAGGTGTTACAAAAGCCCAATTGTCGCCAACTCTAATCTCATCAATTTCTACATTCCCAGTACCAC
>NZ_CAXBFR010000190.1:0-3045 GCF_963975005.1 uncultured Flavobacterium sp. | reverse complement strand
CATTTATTGTTCAATTAATCATCGGGCTTTTTGCAGGTAGTTTATTGCAATTAATTTTTCCGTTTTTAACACAAAGTGTTGTAGATGTTGGTATTCAAAATCAAAATATTCATTTTGTTTACTTAGTTTTAATTGCGCAATTGTTTTTATTCTTTGGAAAAACTGCTTTAGAATTAATACGAAGTTGGATTATTTTGCACCTTTCCACACGAATAAACATTTCTTTAATTTCCGATTTTTTCATCAAATTAATGAATTTACCTATTTCTTATTTTGATGTCAGAATGACTGGAGATATCATGCAACGCATCAACGATCATCACCGAATAGAACGAATTTTAACCACATCATCATTAAGCGTTTTATTCTCTTTTATCAACATGATAATTATGGGAGCAGTTTTAGCTTACTATAATATATCAATTTTTGTAGTGTTCTTTATCGGTAGTTTTTTATACTTTGTATGGGTAACTTTATTCTTAAAAAGAAGAGAAAAACTAGATTACAAGCGATTTTCAGAAGTCAGTCAAGAACAAAGCAAGGTTATTGAATTGATTAACGGAATGCAAGAAATTAAATTGCACAATGCCGAAAAACAAAAACGTTGGGGTTGGGAATATATACAAGCAAGATTATTCAAGGTTTCTATGAAAAGTCTTGTTTTAGAACAAACACAAAGTATTGGTTCAAACTTTATCAATGAATTAAAGAATATCATCATCATTTTCTTATCTGCCAAACTAGTAATTGACGGACAAATTACTTTAGGTATGATGATGGCAATTACAAGTATTGTTGGAAATTTAAATGGACCAATTATTCAGTTAATTGGATTTATTAGAGAATTACAAGATGCAAAAATATCATTAGCACGTTTATCTGAAATTCATGATAAAGAAGACGAAACACAAAACGATGCCGAAAAAACAAAAGAAATTCCAAAAGATGCAGATTTAACCATTAAAGATTTATCTTTCCGATATGTTGGCTCTGATATTCATGTGTTAGAGGATTTAAATTTAACCATTCCAGCCAATAAAATTACAGCAATTGTAGGCACAAGTGGAAGTGGAAAAACAACCTTAATGAAACTTTTATTAAAATTTTACGAACCCATAAAAGGTGAAATTAATATTAATAAAACTTCCTTAAACAATATTACTCAAAAAGCATGGAGAAATCACATTGGTTCTGTAATGCAAGAAGGATTTATTTTTAATGACACCATTGCAAATAATATAGCTATTGGTGAAGACATAATAGATAAAGAGCGATTACAATATGCAGCTGATGTAGCCAATATTAAAGAATTTATTGAAGATTATCCTTTGCGTTATAATACAAAAATTGGTTCAGAAGGTGTTGGAATGAGTACAGGTCAAAAGCAACGATTATTAATTGCTAGAGCTGTTTATAAAAACCCTGAAATGTTGTTTTTTGATGAAGCAACAAGTGCTTTAGATGCAAATAACGAAAAAGAAATCATGGAGAAATTAGATATCTTTTTCAAGAATAAAACGGTCGTTGTAATAGCACATCGTTTGAGTACTGTAATGAATGCAGACCAAATTGTAGTTTTAGAAAAAGGAAAAATAATTGAACTTGGAACCCATGAAGAGTTAGTAGCTTTAAAAGGAAGTTATTTCAAATTAGTTAAGAATCAATTGCAGTTAGGAAGTTAAAATATGCCAAAATATCAAGACATAGAATTAAGAAGCGAAGAAGTTCAAGAAATACTTACTCGTGTGCCACATTGGATGATTCGATGGGGAAATATTATTATAGTAATTTTACTTTTGGTAATGATGATGTTTTCTTATTTCATGAAATATCCGGATATTTTAACTACACAAATCACGATAACCACTCAAAATCCACCTGAAAAATTAGTAGCAAGAACAACAGGAAAGATTGCTAAACTATTGGTCGAAAACAGAACTATAGTTGAACCTAAAACTCCTTTAGCAATAATTGAAAATACTGCAAATTATAAAGATGTTTTCAATTTGAAAGAATGTCTTGATACTATTTCAATAAACAAAACTCAATTTAATTTTCCTTTTGAAAAGTTTACACTTTTGCAACTAGGAGAAATTCAAAATGCTTTTACCATTTTTGAAAAAGATTATATTGCTTATGACTTAAATAGAGATTTAAAACCTTATTCTATCGAGAAGAACGCTCAAGGATTAGAGACAAATCAATTAAAAGAAAGGCTTCAATTGCAACAACAACAATATCAAATTAGTCAAAACGAATTGCAATTAAAAAAGCAAAAATTAGATAGACAAAAAGAGATCTATGACAAAGGAGTTATTTCTACTCAAGAATGGGAAAATCAAAAAATGGATTACCTTCAAGCAGAAAAAAACGTTAAAAATATAAGTTCACAATTATCTCAAATGCGTTCTTCAATTAATGACTTAAATCGAAATTCAGACAACACAAGAGTTAATGAAACAAAAGACAACATTAATCTACTTCGTAATGTGTTGCAATCTTTTAATCAACTTAAAAAAACTATTAATGATTGGGAATTAGCTTATGTATTACGTTCATCAATAAAAGGACAAGTTTCATTCATGCAAATTTGGGTTGAAAACCAAACCATAAATTCAGGGGATCAAGTATTTATTATTGTTCCAACTGATAATAAAAATTACATTGGAAAAGTAAAAGCTCCAGCTCAAAATTCAGGTAAAATAAAAATTGACCAAGATGTAAATATCAGATTGGCTAATTTTCCTGATAGAGAATTTGGGATCATAAAAGGAAAAGTAAAATCAATTTCACTAACACCAGATAAAGACGGAAATTTATTAATTGATATTTCTTTGCCAAACGGAATAGAAACTTCGTACGATAAAAAGATAATTTTTCAGCAAGAAATGTCTGGAACAGCAGATATTGTTACCGAAGATTTGCGTTTGATTGAAAGATTGTTATATCAGTTTAGAGATATTTTTAGTAGACAAAGTGAAACTACATCTTCAAATAAAAATCCTTAGTCAAATTAATATTAGCATTTGAGATAATTGTGAACTT
>NZ_CAXBFR010000189.1:0-3348 GCF_963975005.1 uncultured Flavobacterium sp. | reverse complement strand
TATAGTTTAACGAAAGATCCTTTATCATTAGGGATTATAGGTTTAATGGAAATTATTCCAGCTGTTTCTATGGCTTTATTTGCTGGCCATATTGTGGATCAAAGCGAAAAAAGGAAACTATTAGTCAAGTGTATTCTAGGTTTTTCGGTAGTAAGTTTAGGATTGTTTTTAATAACTGTTCCACAGTTTACTAAGGATTTATCCTTAAATACAATCTTGTATACTGTTTATGCTTTAGTTTTTTTAGGGGGATTGGTTCGTTCTTTTTTAGGACCAACAATTTTTTCCTTATTGTCTTTAATTGTTCCAAAAAAAGTCTACCCAAATGCTGCAACTTGGAGTAGTTCTACTTGGCAATTAGCCTCTATGTTTGGACCAGCTTTGGCAGGAGTTTCAATCAGTTTTATTGGAGTGCATTGGTCTTTATGTTTAGTGTTTGCTTTTTCAATAATGGCTTTACTTATGTTATCAAAAATTGAAAGTAAACCTATCCTAAATCCTAAAATCGGAGAGCCTATTTTCAAAAGTTTGAAAGAAGGTTTGAATTTTGTCTTTACTAACAAGAAAATTTTAGGAGCAATTTCTTTAGATATGATTGCAGTTTTATTTGGTGGAGCAGTAGCTTTGTTGCCTATTTTTGCTCAAGATATTTTAAAAGTAGGTTCAGAAGGATTTGGAGTTTTAAGAGCAGCACCGGCTTTAGGTTCTTTCTTGATGATGTTGTTTTCTGCTTATATTTCCTTAAATAGAAAAGCTGGAATCAAATTATTAGGGGCTATTTTTATGTTCGGAATTTGTATTATCGTTTTCGGATTATCTGAAATTTTCTGGATTTCGGTTTTAGCAATGTTCCTAAGTGGTGTTTTTGACGGAGTTTCTGTAGTAATTCGAAATACAATTTTACAATTACACACTCCAGATCACATGCGAGGAAGAGTTGCCTCTGTGAATTCTATTTTTGTAGGTTCTTCCAACGAACTAGGTGCTTTTGAAAGTGGTTTGACTGCAAAATTAATGGGTGTTGTAAATGCCGTGGTTTTTGGTGGAGTCATGACATTATTAACCGTAACGACAACAGCATTTGTTTTGCCAAACTTCAGAAAATTGGATTTAGAAAAAGATGTTGAGGATTTAGAAAATGAAAATTAACATTTGTTTGGCTTTTTTGTATAAATTTGCATTCAAATAAACAAAAAATGAAACAGATTTTAATTGTTATACTTATTGTTATTCTTTTAATATTTGGATATAATCAATATTCAAATTATAAGCGTTTTCATTCACCAGGTGTTGATTATGTTAGTAATAAAAAAATTGATTTCAATTACCATGATAAAAATTTCTTACTAAATTATTATCAAGCCATTGAAGATTTGAATTCTTATGTTCGTCTTCAATGGGTTCAACAAGATATCGATGTTAGAAATCCAGAAAATAATGACGAAGACACTAAAAATTCAGTTTTAGGGTATACTAGAAAATTAGGAACGGTCAAGTTTTATGAAGATAAATTAGTAGAATCTACAGTAATAAAAAAGCTAGGATTGAGCAATAAAGAGATTGCATTTTTTGAACAAAGTGGTTTAAATGCTAAAGATTATGACCAGTTTCTTAAAAGAAATTTTTTAATTGATACCTTCAAAAGTAATCCCGAAAAATATAGTTTAAAAGTTGGGGATTATAATTCCTTTGTATTTGAACTTCAAAAAAAGTTGATAGAAAAAGGATATAATATTCCTGCAGACGGACTTTTTAGAGACATTACATTTAATGCTGTTCGTTCTTTTGAAGAAAATAACCGATTATTTCCTGATGGGAAAATAGATCTGTTGACTTTAGATTTTTTGTTAAAATAATTTAATTATTCGAATTTTTTCAACTCAAAAGTCTCTCCATCAAATACACCATAAGTAAAATAACCAATCCAATCACCAAGATTTGCGTATTTGGAATTTTTGCCAACATTTATAATCATAGGTAAATGTCTGTGTCCAAATATGAAGTAATCATAATGTTTTGTTTCTAACTTTCGCTTTGCATAAAGTACTAACCACTCATTATCTTCTCCTAAAAAAGTAACATCTTCATCACCAGAAATTAGTTTGTTTTTTACCGATAAATATTGAGCTAATTTTACACCAATATCAGGATGAATCCATCGAAACAACCATTTTGAAAAAGGATTTGTAAAAACACGTTTCATACGTTTGTATCCTTTGTCACCTGGACCTTTTCCATCACCATGACCAATTAGAAAGGTTTTATTGTTGAATGTGAATTCTTTGTTGTCGTGATAAACAGGAATATTTAATTCCTTTTCAAAATAATCATGCATCCATAAATCGTGATTACCTACAAAAAAATAAATTGGAATTCCTGAATCTCTTATTTCAGCTAATTTACCTAAAACACGCACAAAGCCTTTTGGTACAACTGTTTTGTATTCAAACCAAAAATCAAATAAATCACCTAATAGAAAAATAGCATCTGCATCTTTTTTTACTTCATCTAGCCATCCAACAAATTTTTGTTCTCTAGGAAAACTTAATTCAGCTGTTGGTGCTCCAAAATGTTGGTCAGAAGCAAAATATATTTTGGTTTTCAAGTTGAATACTTATTGATTTCTTGTCAAATATATAAAAGTTTTTTATTTAATTAAATTCTATTAGGTGTAAACACACATTTAAAAATATAACATCTACACTTAAAATTGTTATTTACACCATTAATTAATTACAATTTGTTAATATTTTCTTAACTTGGTAGTCTAAATCAAACCAAACAAATAATAAACAATGAAAAAAATTACTTTACTTTTTGTGATGTTGTTCTTCTCTTTTAATAGCTTTTCGCAGCTAATAGAAGATTTTGAAGGAACAACCACCCCAAATTTAACCTCAGGAGACTGGGCTCTAACCTCAGGAAACTGGAAGGTTTTTGATAACGGAATAGGGACGGCTCAATCGTGGGGAGTGATCACAGCGCCAAATTCTTGTAACGGGCGTTCTGCTTATTTAAATAAAGAAAATGTTACCGATGGAACTTTTGCGGAAGACTGGTTAGTGACTCCTTTGTCTACTGTGCCAGCTAATGGTCAATTACACTTTTCTACGAAACAAACTTTAGCGGCTAATTTTGGAAGTGTTTATACTATACGAGTATCAACTACTTCTCAGACAAATGTGGCTACTTTTACAACTATTCAGACATGGAATGAAACAGAATTGAATGCTGTTTACAATGTTTGTGAAGAAAAAGTTGTTCAATTTCCAGCAGCCTATGTCGGTCAGACCGTATATGTTGCCTTTGTAATGACAAATGATAATGGTGACCGTTGGATTGTTGATG
>NZ_CAXBFR010000188.1:0-3385 GCF_963975005.1 uncultured Flavobacterium sp. | reverse complement strand
AATCTACTTGAAGTAATTTTGCTTTTGCTTCTAAATCAATAATTTTTGCTTGATTAGTTGTTTTTAAAGCCGCTAAATCTTGTAAACCAGCGTCATGTTTATCTCTTTTTTCTTTATAAACAGGACCTTTTCCTAATTTTTTTGTACCAGCAGTTCCTTCTGCTTCAGTAATGTAAACGGCATATAAATCGTTAACTTCTTTTTCTTTTTTAGTGATGTCAGATTTTAAACTATCAATTTGAGCTTTGTTTTTATCTAAATCCGTTTGAAAATAATTGGTAACTTCTTTTTTGTTAGCCAACATCATTGCATTTTTTTCTTTCAATAAAACCGTATTGATTTCTTTTTCAAATATTTTGATTTCTAAAGGTTTTGAAATTACAATAGCAATAATAACTGCTAATATAATCCTTGGAGTTGCTTGAATGAATTCATCCATAAAATTATCACGTTTCTTGATTGTTGAAACGATAAATCTATCTAAATTAAAGATAAGTGAACCCCAAATTAAACCAAAGAAAACGGCAACATAATAGTCGTCAAAAACAGTATAAAGCGCATAAGAACCAGCCAAGAAAGCCATAACTGCTGTAAAGAAAACAGTGGCTCCAATTCCGGCATATTTGTTTTGTTCTCCATCGGAACAATTTTGAACAATGTCTTTATCGACACCAGAGCAAAGAATAAAAAAACGTTTTAACATAAGGATTGATTTTGATTGATGATAATAAGTACAATTTTAACGCCAAATGTTACGAAATGTTGTAAGTTGTTGATAATTAATTATATCGAAAAAGCTTTAACACATATTAATAGTGATAAAGCTTTTTAAAATAGTTGTAATTCCTAATTAATTTAAGATGATACCATTTATAGAATCTCCATTTTTTAATAAAGTAATAGATGGTTGTGCAATTTCAGCTTTCTTTGAAAATGTAAGTTTAAACCCTTCTTCAGTATATAAACTTACTTGATGTTCTTGTGGAAAGTTTTTACTTCTCGCGTTTTTATGAACAAAGCTATTAAAAAAATGTACAAAATCTGTTTCATTATATTTGTCTAACTCTGAGTTTTGAACATGATTTCCGTCGATCCAAACAGCATAATTTTTGGAATTCTTAAAATCATTAAAATCAGCTGAAGATACTTTTACTTTGATAACTGATTTAATAGTTCTCAAATAATGTAGTTCTAAAGTTTTTTTATCATTTTCAGTTAGTTCAGAAAACTTACATTCTTTTACTATTTCTTTAGCTTTGTTTTTTATGATAAAAATTGTTTTTTCATAATATTTTTCAACATCTGTTTTTTCAGAAACATTATTTTTAATTGTACTTTCTTTAGAATTGACTATGCTGTTATTATCAGTTTTATTCTTTTCTTGTGCAATTGTTTTGAAGCATAGAAAAAATACTAATCCTAAAATCATTGGAGCGATTACCATTTTCTTTAAAATGGACATTTTTTTGGAAGTGGTTTTTGTCATCATAATAAGACGTTTTTTGGTTACTAAATAATTCAAATTACTGGCCAAGTAATAATTTGTGTTGTCATTTGTATTCAATAATAGGGATTGATAAAACGAAACATTGTTATGTGTTTTTACTACATTTTCATCAGCAAGAAATTCATGATTGAGTTGAATAGCTTTTTTGTAGAAATAAAACACTGGATTAAACCAAAAGATAATTTTTAATAGTTCAATGCATAAAATATCATAACTATGGTTTTGATTTACGTGTGTTAATTCGTGATCGTATAATTCATTTTCGATAGTTCTATTGTTATATGATTCTTTGTTTATAAAAATATAATTTAGAAATGTATGCGGAATTGTTTCTTGATTCAATAAAACCAAAGTAGCATTTTTATAGCTTACTGTTTCATTAGATTGAATTGTTTTCTTGAAGTAAAGAATGTTTTTTAGAAATCTTACTAGTAGAACGAAAGAGATTATGATATATAAACTCCATAATAGAATAGGAATGTAGTTTGTAGTTTCTTTTATTGGAATATTATTTCCGGAATCAATTAATATTGGAAAGTTTGTTGCTAATGGAATATTCTCTATTTCTTGAATAATTTCGATAGAAATAAAAGGAATAATAAGAGAAATTACGATTGAAAATAATAAGTAAAATCTATTGAATTGATGCATCTTTTCGCGTTCTAAAAACAAATGATAGAATGCTAAAAATGCAATTAAACTAACGGTTGATTCTAAAAGGAAATTTATCATTTTTTCTTTTTTTGAAGTTCTATATCAATTATTTTTTTTAATTCTTCTAATTCTTTTTCAGATAAATTCGTTGCTTTAGTAAAAAATGAAGCAAATTGAGAAGCTGAATCGTTAAAGAAGTTTTTGATTAACCCATTAACATGTTTTGAGAAATAATCTGATTTTTTTACCAAAGGATAATATTCTCTCGAGTTTGCAAATAGAGTATAAGCTACAAACTTTTTATCAGTCATTCTTTTTAATAAGGTTGCAATTGTTGTTGTAGCTGGTTTTGGTTCAGGATAAACTTCTAATAAATCTTTCATGAAAGCTTTTTCAAGTTTCCAAAGGTGTTCCATTAATTGTTCTTCAGTATTTGATAATTGCATTTTGCTCTATGTTTTTAGAATTAACTCTACAAATGTAGAATAAAATTTTTATTCTACATTTGTAGAACGAAAATTTAACATATTTATTGTTAAAATTATTTATGAAAAATAAAAAATCCGTTTACTCAATGAAGAATAAACGGATTTCTAATTAAATTTATATTTGACTTATTTTACAAGTCAATATCAAAGGCTTATTTTTTTATTATTTTAAATTCAGCCGTTTTACCTTCAGCCAATACCTTTACAATATAAACAGAAGCTGATAAATCAGATAAGTTAACAGTAACTTCAGAATTATTTGAGTTGTTATTTTTAACTCTTCTTCCACTTAAGTCATAAATCTCAACAGATGTTATGTTTGCTGAATAACGTACTGTAAAGACATCCAAAACTGGGTTTGGATAGTAACTTAGTTTTGTTAAGTCAAAAGTAGTTCCGTTTAAAGCAGTAACATTAACACAAGCACTTCTAACTGTACAACCATTTTTAGTTACATCAACTGCATAACTTCCGATTGCAGTTACTAAGTAAGATTGAGATGTAGCTCCACTAATTGGAGTAAATGAGCCATCACAAAGTAACCATTGGTATGTTGCTCCAGTTTCAGTAGCTGATAATGTGTCACCAGATTGTGTAGTTGCATTACTTGGTGAAACATTGATTGTCAAATTTAAAGTACTAGTTACACAATTTGTTGTAGAAGTATAAGTTCCTCCAGTAGTATAAGTCGTTCCATTTGCAGCCCAAGTATATGTATCACATGCAGATACTACTT
>NZ_CAXBFR010000187.1:0-3389 GCF_963975005.1 uncultured Flavobacterium sp. | reverse complement strand
GGGATGTAATGTTGATCAACCTAGGAATTTAGCAAAATCAGTGACAGTAGAATAACATATTTAAAGCGAAATTGAAAGATTTCGCTTTTTTATTGCAAAAAATTCAAAAAATAAATTGCAAAATTGTTTTGAAAAAAACTATCTTTGCAAACGGAAAAAAGCATCTTTTTTTCAACAGTAAATAGCTATTAAATAAATACATAAGTAATGTCTAAAGTTACAGGAAAAGTTTCAAAAATTATCGGACCAGTTGTTGACGTAGTTTTCAACCAAGAAGGAGCCGAACTTCCAAAAATTTATGATTCATTAGAAATCACTAAAAAGGATGGTACATTATTAGTACTTGAAGTACAATCTCATATCGGAGAAAATACAGTTCGTACAATCTCTATGGATTCAACAGATGGTTTAGCAAGAGGAGTCGATGTAGTTGCTACAGGTGCTCCAATTCAAATGCCAATTGGTGAAGAAGTTTTTGGACGTTTATTTAACGTAATTGGGGATGCAATTGACGGATTAGGAGATTTACCAAAAGCAGGAACTCATGGTTTATCAATTCACAGAAGTGCACCTAAATTCGAAGATTTATCTACAGCTACTGAAGTATTATTTACAGGTATCAAAGTAATCGACCTTATTGAGCCATACGCTAAAGGAGGAAAAATTGGTTTATTTGGTGGAGCAGGAGTTGGTAAAACAGTACTTATCCAAGAATTAATTAACAACATCGCAAAAGGACACGGTGGACTTTCAGTATTCGCAGGAGTAGGAGAAAGAACGCGTGAAGGAAATGACCTTTTAAGAGAGATGTTAGAATCAGGAATTATCAAATACGGTGATGATTTCATGCACTCTATGGAAGATGGTGGATGGGATTTATCTAAAGTAGATAAAAATATAATGAAAGAATCGAAAGCTACTTTCGTATTCGGACAAATGAATGAACCACCTGGAGCTCGTGCTCGTGTGGCATTATCAGGATTAACTATTGCAGAATATTTCCGTGATGGAGCTGGAGATGGACAAGGAAAAGATGTTCTTTTCTTCGTGGATAATATCTTCCGTTTTACACAAGCAGGTTCTGAGGTTTCTGCCCTTTTAGGTCGTATGCCATCAGCAGTAGGGTATCAACCAACTTTAGCAACTGAGATGGGTGTAATGCAAGAGCGTATTACATCAACAAAAACAGGTTCTATTACATCTGTACAAGCGGTTTATGTTCCTGCGGATGATTTAACGGATCCAGCACCAGCAACAACGTTTGCTCACTTAGATGCTACAACTGTATTGTCTCGTAAAATTGCTGAGTTAGGTATTTATCCTGCAGTTGACCCGTTAGATTCTACATCAAGAATCTTAACAGCAGACATCTTAGGAAAAGAACATTATACTTGTGCTCAAAAAGTAAAAGAGATATTACAACGTTACAAAGAATTACAAGATATTATTGCAATTTTAGGTATGGAAGAATTATCTGAGGAAGATAAATTAGTTGTTGGTAGAGCAAGACGTGTACAGCGTTTCTTATCGCAACCCTTCCACGTAGCTGAGCAATTTACAGGTTTAAAAGGAGTTTTAGTAGACATTAAAGATACTATCAAAGGATTTAATATGATTATGGATGGTGAATTAGATCACTTACCAGAATCAGCTTTCAACCTTAAAGGAACTATCGAAGAAGCTATCGAAGCCGGAGAAAAAATGTTAGCAGAGGCATAAATCAGTTGGCAGTTGGCAGTTGGCAGTATTCAGTTAGTGCTAATTACTAATTATTAACTATTAATCACTAAAAAAATGATTTTAGAAATAGTATCACCAGAAGCTACATTATTTAAAGGAGAAGTTACTTCAGTAGCTTTGCCAGGTGTGAATGGTGAGTTTCAAATGTTGAATAATCACGCACCAATTGTTTCTTTATTGACAAAAGGTAACATTAAAATAAATGCTCAAAAAATTAATATTGATAAAGAATTTATTTCTCAATTCAAGAAACTAAATGAGCAAACGTTTTGGTTACCAATCAACTCAGGAACAATCGAAATGAATGAAAATAAAGTTATTGTTTTAGCAGACTAAGACAATTTCGATTTTATAAATAAAAAACCTAGCATTAATTTGTTAGGTTTTTTTGTTTTGAAGCTATTTCCAGCTATACACTTTATCTTTTTGTTTTTAAAGAAAAAACAAAAAGGATGCCGTTACTATCTGGGCTAGGGTATTTGTTTAGCATTCATATTATTTTTTTGGTACATATACAAAACTTCTTCGACAGGCTCAGACTGACATCTCGGATTTCGATTGGCATTAAAATTAACAATCACGAATTTTCTATATGTTTACTTATAGTCAATTGATTATAAAACTGTCATATTGAGCCTGTCGAAGTGCTTTTTACTCTTTCGCATACTCCAAAATATCAGCTGGTTGACATTCTAATTCTTCACAAATAGCTTCTAAAGTAGAAAACCGAATAGCTTTTGCTTTACCCGTTTTTAGTATAGATAAATTTGCTACAGTAATACCAACTTTTTCAGCCAATTCATTACTCTTCATTTTGCGTTTGGCTAACATTACATCTAAGTTTACAATTATAGGCATAGTTATATTGTTAATTCGTTTTCTTCTTTTTGTGTTTTAGCTATCATAAATACTTCGCTTAAAACCATAAAAAATAATCCTAAACAAAAAAGCATTACAAAAGGGTTTAACCCCATCTCAAAACCAGCTTCTTTTTTTAATAATTTAAGAATAAATGCGGGAATTCCAGACAAAAGAGATGAAAATAATAGCAAAATTCCAATTATATTAAAATTTTTAATAACCTCTAAAGTAAATATTTTTTTTCTTTGAAACGATCTTAATATTTTTCTAAATAAGAAGATACTATATAATATTAGTAATGCAGCAAGTATAATAAATACTAATAGAATTTTTGTTTGTTGATCAACAACAGATATTTCAACTCCATTTAACTTTATTGGAATCCCTATTGGTTCATTACTAATTAAAATAAAACCAAAAAGTGCAATTAGTGGTGGGATTGTAATAAATGACATAATCCATACAAAATCCACAATTGCTTTTAAAATATTCAATTTTCTCATAATTTATATAGTTAAATCGTTTTCAGTTTGAATTTCTATTCCTTTTTTTACAACATGTGAAATAATAAAAAGTATCACAGCCATAAATAACCAAACATATGCTCCTTCTAGGTTTAATAGCTGTAAGTTAACTGCTTGAAGCCCTTGCTTTGAAAACAATTCTGAATATTTGTCTCCAGAAATAGAAAATAGCCCAATTCCTAAAGCAAGATATGATAGTTTAGAAATGAACTGTTTTAATTCCAAACTAAAAGGATTATAAAAATCTAAATTTTTATTTAGGAA
>NZ_CAXBFR010000186.1:0-3392 GCF_963975005.1 uncultured Flavobacterium sp. | reverse complement strand
ATGCCAATTGGAGGTATTTTGAAATGTATGACGATAACGGTAACGTAATCAACAGTTGGTTTGGTGGCGGTCAAGATTTAACACCTTATTACTTATTTGAAGAAGACGCTACTCATTTTCACCTGACTTGTAAAACTGCTTGTGACAAACATAATTCAGAGTTCTATCCAAAATTTAAAAAACAATGTGATGCTTATTTCTGGAATGTACATCGAAATGAAGCTCGTGGAATTGGTGGATTATTCTTTGATTATTGCAAAGAAACTGAAGAAATGAAAACGGAAGCTTGGTACAACTTTGTAACGGAAGTTGGAAATAGTTTTCTAGAAGCTTATGTTCCAATTGTTGAAAAACGTAAAGATTTATCATATACTGATCTTCAAAAGAATTGGCAAGAAATTCGTCGTGGCCGTTATGTTGAATTCAATTTGGTTCATGATAAAGGAACATTATTTGGATTAAAAACAAACGGTCGAATTGAAAGTATTTTAATGAGTTTGCCACCACACGTGCAATGGGTATATGATCATCATCCTGAGTCAGGAAGTGATGAAGAAGAACTAATTAAAACATTAATGAATCCAAAAGAATGGATATAAAAAAAGAGCAGTAATCCTTAAATTACTGCTCTTTTTTAGTAGTTGAATTTTAAGATTATTTCATATAATCAATCAAATCTAAAGTTTGTAAAATGATGTTTTTATTAGAAAAATTTGAATTCAAATTCATTTCTACTTTCATTTTATTTCCGTCTAATTTATTTGAAGATTTCATTTCAATATTTCTAAATTGGTCGGCAAAACGTAAAGCTTTTGCCGTGTCTCTTCCAAAGTCTTCTACTAACATATAGCTTTTAATGAAATTTTGAATGTTGAAGTTTCCAGTAAAATAATTATCGGATGTTTCTTTAGCAACTTTCTTAGAAAAATCTGATTGAGAACCTTTGTTTATGTATTGTAAACCATTAGTAAACACTAATACATCTCCTTCTTTTATTATATACATGTCACCAAAATCTTTAGTTCCATTAACTTTGTAATTACCATTTTCTTGTACTAAAACATCCTTTCTTAATCCTAATTTTAATAATTTTTCGCTCATTTTTGGGTGCGTTGAGGTCATGATAAATGAGAAAACGGGTTTGGTTTTAACAATCGTTTTTTCCACTTCAATTTCTTCGTAATCATCGTCATATTCAATCGATTTGTAGGTGTAATCAAACTTTTCCATTCCATGAAAAAACATTGTAAAATCTCCATCTAATAACGTTGCCGTAGCTTCTTCATCAATTATAGTAGTCATTAAGTCCATAGCAATATCTAAACCTTCTTTTTCAATTGGCAAAGCAGAAAAAGATTGTTCAATAATAGCTGGATAGTTCTTTAGAATTTCTTCAGTACTCATGTGATAAGTAAAATAACCTAATGGTTCGTTTTTTGGAAAATAATTGTATATATTTTCATTAGGTTTTCTAGAGATTACCTTTTGCATTACAGCCGCTAATGGTTCTGTATATTCAACCGTTTGTTCAATTCTGGCTTTGTCATCTTCAAAAAACATATCCATTCCCATTCCTTTAATGCTATACATTGAAGTATTTGGAGTTGTATTTGGAGTCATTTTTCCAAAAAGATAATATAAAGAACTCATTTTTCCTGTTAAAGCTTGATAGTCCATCCAAGCAGAAATATCAGCCTCTTTATTCACTTTTGAAGAAGTTGGAATGTCAAATCCTTTTTTAAACAATTTAGCTATATCATTTGATTGTCTTTCTTGTTTTATTTTTCTTTCTTTTGCTAATCTGTTTTCGTTTTCTTCTCTTATTTTTTTATAATACTCTTCATCATAGTAATCATTATACTCTTCATCCACTTCTTCAGCTTCCACTTCAACAACTTCTACATTTTTATAATATACTGTTTCTTCCGTTTCTTCGGCCTCTACTTCTTCATATTCTTCATCTACTATTTCTGTGCTTTCAATCCTTACTTCCTCAACAGCTTCCTCTTCATAATAATTGTCATTTACTGTTTCTTCAACGTCATAAACGTTTCCATAAGGATTATAATTTGTGTAATTTTTAGGTTTAGTATCATAGCTGGTGTAAATTACTAAAACCTTCTTGTTCCATGCAATTGAATAATCTTCGTTAGGTGGCGAATAAATTGAATAATTTGATTTTTTTACAATTTTATCCTCTTTTGATTTTTTGTTTTTCTGTAATTTTCGTTGAATTAATTCAGCAACTCTCTTTTCATCAAGAATTGGAAGAGTAATTTGAGTGTATGAAATACTGTCTTTAAAATTACCATGAATTGTAGCATTTTTAGATTTATCAAAAACAGCAACAAAATCTTTTAATTTAAAATCGGATTTTTCCTTATTAAAACTTTTAAATAAGTTGTGACTAAACAAGCTATCAATATTTACTTTTTTTGCAAACTGAGTTGTGTTAAATTGAACAAAGTAATCATAATTTTCTTTGTTGTTTTGACTTAAAACAAAGAAGGGTACTAAAAGTAATAGTGCGTAAATTTTTTTCATATTATAAATTAAGGAGTAAAACTGATGGAGTTATTCATTAGGCTATTATCATTTAAAACACTCCATACATTATGCTTTAAAAAAACCGTTTTTTTTGATTTTGAAAGTTTACTATTTGCATTTTGAACTGTCTTCACTTCTTTATCAAAAGAATAAACAGCTGTAATTTTTGCCTCTTCTAAATCTTCTTTTTTATCTTTCTTTTCTTTTAATTTTTCTGGAATTGGATAAGAAGCGATTCGTTCAAATTTTCCATTTGCTTCTTTAAAATGATCTAATTTAGTTTCTTTATCAATAGTATTTAACACTGCGTTTAAACTCTCTAATGAATTATAACTAAAATTTAATTTAAAAACGTAATTACTGAAATCATAAGATGTAGAAATCTTTGTAGCTCCTCTTATTTTTGAAGCATCGTTTCTAAATTGTGCTAATTTTTGTTTCATTTCAGCTTCACTTGGAATTTTTTCTCCATCCACTTCGCCTAACATTATGGCAGCTCTAGTTTTTACCCAAGAATCGGAAAAATCAATAACCAAGCTATAATCTCGGCTTTTATTGGTTCTATGGTTTATTTTTTCAGTTACTTGAAAGCAACTTGAAAATAAAATACATAATGTAATTAGTACTAATTTCCTCATGCTCCAAAAATAAGATTTATTTTATTAAAATTAATTCCAGATTACGGCTTTTTTTAAAATTAATGTAGCTTTAGTTAATGAAAAGATAAATTTAAACTATTTAAATACTTAGAAAGAATTAGTATTTTTATCTTTGTATCAAATATAGAAAAATTATGTTTCCATTACACAGAGGTAGAAGATTAAGAATAAATGAATCTATAAGAA
>NZ_CAXBFR010000185.1:0-3613 GCF_963975005.1 uncultured Flavobacterium sp. | reverse complement strand
CGATACTGATTTACAATTTGCTTACACAGAAGGTGTTCGTGATTACATGACTTCAAATATCGAATATTTAAAAACACAAATTGGAAATCCTGAAGGAAGTGATGTTCCTAACAAAAAATATTATGACCCAAGAAAATGGGTTCGTGAAAGTGAACTTACTTTTATCAAAAGATTAGAACAAGCTTTTACCGATTTAAACAACGTTAACACATTATAATAATTACGAATTACGAATTACAAATTAATTCATAATTCATAATTTATAATTTATAATTATAAAATATGGCTTGGTTTAAAAGAAAAGAAAAAGGTATAACAACCGCTACAGTAGATAAAAAAGATGTCCCAAAAGGTTTATGGTACAAATCTCCAACAGGAAAAGTTGTTGATACTGAGGAATTAGCAAAAAATCTATGGGTAAGCCCAGAAGATGATTTTCATGTAAGAATAGGTAGTAAAGAATATTTCGAAATCCTTTTTGATGACAACACATTTAAAGAATTAGATGCCAAACTAACCTCTAAAGATCCTTTAAAATTTGAAGACACTAAGAAATATAGTGATCGTTTAAAAGAAGCTATGAAAAAAACTGAATTGAAAGATGCAGTTAGAACAGCTGTTGGAAAATCAAAAGGAAATAATGTCGTAGTTTGTTGTATGGATTTTGCCTTTATTGGAGGTTCAATGGGTGCAGTTGTTGGAGAAAAAATTGCTCGTGGAATTGACTATTCAATTAAACACAAACTACCATTTGTAATGATATCAAAATCTGGTGGTGCGCGTATGATGGAAGCTGCTTATTCGTTAATGCAATTGGCAAAAACTTCTGTAAAATTAGCACAACTAGCCGATAAAAAAATACCATATATTTCTTTATGTACTGATCCAACAACTGGAGGAACAACAGCTTCATATGCAATGTTAGGTGATATTAATATTGGTGAACCTGGAGCATTAATTGGCTTTGCTGGTCCTCGTATTGTAAAAGATACTACTGGAAAAGATTTGCCGGATGGTTTCCAAACTTCTGAATTTTTATTAGAACATGGTTTCCTAGATTTTATAGTTCACAGAAAAGAGTTAAAGAACAAAATCAACTTATATATTGATTTAATATTAAACCAAGAAATTAGATAAATAAAAAATCCCATTCTTAATCTGAATGGGATTTTTTTATGCTTACTATCTACCTTTTCTTAATAATATCAAAACCTAAAGTTCTTGTTCATGTATCCATTTTTTTGTTGGTTCAACCCATTCTTTGTAAGGTTTGTATAAAAAACCATGACCCAATTTTTTATCAATTTTTATTTGCTCAAATTTTGTGGTGAAATTCGATTTGTTTTTCCAAAAATCATAATTCTTACCAGCTATAGTATCGGATTCATCATAAAAACATAAAATTTGTCCATGAAATTTCCAATCGTTGTGTTCTTCTTGATAATCATTATTACCTGCTAAAAAAATATAATTTATTGGATTTGTATTGATGTTTGAAATATTACTTGCAATAATAGCTCCTTTAGAAGCACCAATAACGGTTATATCTTTTGATTTAATTCCTAATTTAATTAAACTATCTATTTCTTTCGAAATTTTATTGGCATATTGCAAATAGTCAACATTTTCAGTTCTAATTTCGGCAATTACTTCAGTATTTGAATCTCTTAAAGCATTAACAACACTATCAAATTCATAATTTCCATAAACTTCACTAACTGCATTTTTACCTTGAATTTCAATTATCCTTCCATGTAAATAATAAATGTATTTTTTGTCATTCTGCACCTTTGAATTGCATCCGATTAAAAGACTAATCAACGACAATATTAACAATGATATTATTTTCATTTCTGACAGTGTTAACTTTAAATTATTAGTACACAATTAGTACTTTTAAACTACATTCCAGTTCGAATAGCTTCCACAGGATCTAATTTTGAAGCAGTTATAGCAGGAATAATTCCAGAAAGCAATCCAATAAAAGCCGCCAAACCTGTCCCTAAAAGCATATTTGAGGCACTCAAGACAAATTCAAAATCCAAAGCACTTGATAAAATCAGGGCAATTATCCAAACCAAAAACATTCCGATTAATCCACCAATAACAGATAAAATAATGGCTTCAAATAAAAATTGAAATAAAATAAACCTGTTTTTTGCTCCTAATGCTTTCTGAATTCCTATTAAATTAGTTCTCTCTTTTACGGAAACAAACATAATATTGGCAATTCCAAAACCTCCAACTAACAATGAAAATAAACTTATAACCCATCCTATCATATTCATTTGCCCAATTATATTGTCAATAAAATCGGTAAATCCTGATAAAACATTCATGAAAAAATTATCAATTTCTCCTGGTTTAATGGCGCGCATAGTTCTTAATTTCTGACTAACATCTGCTTTAAATTCTTCAATATCTATTCCTTTTTCTGGTTTAATTAAAATAGCTGGAGTTAGCGTTTGATTATTATCTCCATACATTCTCCTTAAAAAGTTTACTGGTAAAAATACAGCTACATCATTACTATCACCAAAAATACCTTGTCCTTGCTTTTTCAAAACACCAATTACATTTAATTTTTGACCATATAATCTAATTTCCTTTCCTAATGGATTCCTATTTCCAAACAATCCCTCTGCAACTTCACTTCCAATAACAATTACTGCTGAACCTGAATTTGATTCTGATTCATTAAACAATCTACCACTATTAATTTTAAAGGATTCAATATCAAAAAACTCGTTAGTTGAGGGTTTAACTCGAATAGAATTTACTGTTTTATCTTCAAATTTTATGTTTTCATTTCTAGTAAACATATTAAAAGACATTTTATCAACTCCGTTTACAGAACGTTTTAAAGTTTCAAATTCTTCATAAGTAACGTTTGGAAACTGCTCTCTTTTCCAACGTGGTACTTCAGATGGACCAAATGAAAATCTCATTAAATAGATAGTATTCATATCCATGTCACTCAAATCTTCCTTAATTTTTTTATCCATAGAATCCACTGCTGCCAAAACTGCAATAATAGAAAAAATACCAATCGTAACACCTAATAATGACAAAAGGGTACGAAGTTTATTGTTTCGTAAAGCGTTTAAAGCAAACTGCAAACTTTCTCCAAGTAATCGTAAGTATAAAATCATAATCTTGTTTGAATACTTATAAGTAGAATTAAATTAGATTTTGTTACATAAAAAAACAAAAAAACACTTATAAATATTCTTGAATCTTTTGTTAACAATACCTACTTTTGCAACACTAAACATCACAAAGTCTGAAATTTATTCAGATATAACAAACAACACACAATGACAACTCCAAAAAAAATCAATTCAGCACTTATTTCTGTCTTCGACAAAACAGGTTTAGAGCCAATCGTTAAAGCACTTCACAAAAATAACGTTACTATATATTCAACTGGTGGAACAGAATCTTTTATCAAAGAATTAGGAATTCCAGTTGTTGCCGTTGAAGACGTAACTTCATATCCTTCAATTCTTGGAGGAAGAGTTAAAACATTACATCCAAAAGTTTTTGGCGGAATTTTAAACCGTCAAGATAATCCAAGTGATGTAGAACAAATGGTCGCTTTTGATATCCCTCA
>NZ_CAXBFR010000184.1:0-3623 GCF_963975005.1 uncultured Flavobacterium sp. | reverse complement strand
TTATAAGATTTATAATGAAACTAACGGATTAAAATACAGTCATGTTTGGTCTATCCTTAAAAAAACATTTAATGCTGTTACTTGGAAGTCCATCATTTATCGTAATGTTCTTACTAGGAATTGTTTGACCAATTATTAAATTTATTACAAATAATAGAAATAAAAGGAGGCTATTTTTTTTTAATAATGTCATTGATGAAATCATCTTTTTTTCTGACCGAAACAGGAAGTGATTCGCCATTTGTTAATTCTACATAGTAATCATTTGTCTTATTAAATCGATTCACATAATTAATGTTTACAAGGTAACTTCTATGAATCCTTTTAAAAATATTTGTAGGCAATAGTTCCTCTACAATTTTTAGTGTTTTTGACAGCGTAATTTTCTTTCCTTCTAAAAATACAACTTTGGTATAGTTGCTTTCTGCTTCGCAATATAAAATTGAATTCACTTTTACAAATTCAAAGCCTGTTTCAGTTTGAAGAGCTATCTTATGATATTCGGAACTACCAAAATCAATATTTTCTATGAGTAACATTAACCTATCTTGCTGAGAAGCTTTATTCTGTTTACTATCGTATTTTTTTACTGCTTCTAATAAATCAATGTAGCCAATAGGTTTAAGAATATAATCTAATGCACTAGCTTTTACTGCATCAATTCCAAATTCAGAATGAGCAGTAGTGAAAATAACTTCAAAATTGATAGTTTTCAATGATTTTATTAACTCAAAGCCATTTTTGTTAGGCATTTGAATATCTAAGAAAACCAACTCAGGGTTGAAATTCTCAATTGCCGTTATAGCATCGTCAGCACTTTCGCATTTTGCAAGTACTAAAAACTTATCAGGAAAATAACGTATCAGAAGTTGTTCTAAAAACTCCCTAGCATTATACTCATCATCAACTATAATCGTTTTAATCATTGCATAAAAATAGTTAATTTAATTTTCATAAAACAAACTGATTTATTGAACGTTTGGAAATAAAGAGTAAGCGTTATCGAACAGGTCTATTCTTTATCTATAATTCGCTAGTATTATCAACGATTATCTTATATATCTTCAGGAGCAACCATGTGCTACCGTTATACAATAAATACGTGCTACGTTCCCTAGTTGAGTAGCTATATCACTTTTTTTTGAATCAAAAATCTCAAAAATATTTTTTGTGAAAAAGACCTCCTGAATAATAAAATTAATTTTTTTATAGGAAAAATTTTGTGAAGACTTTTATAGACCACTATTTGAGCAATACAGGCAGGTATATGTTAGGTGGTAACGGGAGGAGGGGCTGGATTGGATTTAAGGGATACCCTATAACACAATTGTGTATCTAATGGTAATAAATATATTAAAGAAAATTATGTTCTTAATGAATGGATTAATCCAGAATAAATAAAAGTAGGAATATTAATCTAAGTAAGTGTACTTAATGAGTGGAAAAATGCTTAAAAATGCACGATTACGCCCATTTTAAAAAAACATAAATACTTGATTTTCAACGATTATTTTTTAAATTTCCACACTCATAATCAGGTGGTCCCTGGTTCGAGCCCAGGTGGGACCACAATAAAAAAGCCTTTCGTAATTGAAGGGCTTTTTAATAAAAACAAGTTTTTGCATTTAAAAGATAATATGTATATATAAGGTTATTTTTATATTATTATTAATTTAAAAATTTTGTTAGTAATTTTTTTTTTTTACTTTTACGCACATGAAATTTACCCCAAATAATTTTTTTATAATCAGCTTTTTAATGGTAGGGTTTTCTGGTATGGCTAAACAAAGTCCACCACCACCACCGGCTGGTACACCACCACCTCCTGGTTTTCCTGTAGACGGAAGCCTTTTTTTAATGGTGTTGTTTGGAATTATTTTCTCGTTTATTTTTCTTAAAAAATATTCTACCTTAAGTAAAAAAGCTTGATTATTTGTCTTAAACGCCTAATTCAGTTAGTCTTTTAACGTATTTTCCTATAACATCAAACTCTAAATTTACACTATTGCCAATTTTTATTGTAGAAAAAATTGTGTTTTCATAAGTGTAAGGTATTATTGCAACACTAAATTCATTTAATTTAGAATGCACAACAGTTAAGCTAGTTCCATTTACAGTAATTGATCCTTTTTCAATAGTAACATTGCTTAAAGACGCGTCATATTCAAAAGTGAAATACCAACTGCCGTCTGATTCTTTTATGTTTTTACAAACGCCAATTTGATCGACATGGCCTTGAACAATATGACCGTCAAGTCTAGCCCCTAATATCATTGCTCTTTCAAGATTTACAAAATCATCTTTTTTCCAATTTCTAATTGTTGTTTTTTCAATTGTCTCTTTAATAGCTGTAACTGTGTAAAGTTTTTCTTTAATTTCAACAACTGTTAAGCAAATTCCATTGTGAGCAATACTTTGGTCAATCTTTAATTCATTAGTGATTTTTGATTCAATAGTTAAGTTAAGATTTTCTTGGTCTTGACTAACGTTTTTTATTATTCCTATTGTTTCTACTATTCCTGTAAACATAACTGATTTTTTTTACTAAATTTGTAGCTCAAAAATAGCATAAATAACTCTTTATAATGGTTAAAATAGCAGAAAATATTATTGTTGGAATTTCAATTGGTGATTTAAACGGCATTGGAAGTGAAGTTGTTCTTAAAACATTCGAAGATAACAGAATGTTAGAACTATGTACACCTGTAATTTTTGCCAACGTAAAAATAATGTCTTACTTAAAGAAGGTTTATGAATTAACATTAAATTTTCATGGAATTGACTCTTTAGATCAACTTGTTGTTGGAAAAATTAATGTTTTAAATGTTTGGAAAGAAACTGTCAATATTGAATTTGGTAAAAATGATAATGAAGTAGGTAGATTTGCAATAAAATCTTTTTTTGCTGCTACAAAAGCTTTAAAAGAAAATAAAGTAGACGTTTTGATAACGGCACCAATTAATAAATACAACATTCAATCTGAAGAATTTAAATTTCCTGGTCATACAGACTATTTAGCAAAAGAATTTAACGAAAATGCTCTTATGTTTATGATTCATGAAAATTTGAGAGTTGGATTGTTAACAGACCATGTTCCAGTTAATGATGTTTCTAAGTATTTGAATGAAGAATTAATAGCTAAAAAGGTTAAAATTGTAAATGATACTTTAAAACAAGACTTTAGAATTGAAAAGCCCAAGATTGCTGTATTAGGACTTAATCCTCATGCCGGAGACAATGGTGTAATTGGCAAAGAAGATGAAAATATTATTAAGCCAGCTTTAAAAAAGATTTATGATTCAGGAACTATGGTTTTTGGGCCTTATTCGGCAGATAGTTTTTTTGGAAGTAATCAATACAAACAATACGATGCTGTTTTAGCAGTATACCATGATCAAGGTTTAATTCCGTTTAAAACCATGTCGTTTGGTAATGGAGTTAATTATACCGCTGGTTTAAGTAAAATTAGGACTTCTCCAGATCACGGAACAGCTTTTGATATTGCAGGAAAGAATAAGGCAAATGAAAGTTCGTTCAGAGAGGCTTTGTACTTAGCCTTAGATGTGTATAATAAAAGAAATGAATACAAACTAACATTAACAACAAAAGAGAAAGATGTTCTT
>NZ_CAXBFR010000183.1:0-3625 GCF_963975005.1 uncultured Flavobacterium sp. | reverse complement strand
AATCATAGCTCTTGTTAATTGTTTTCCTCTTCTATTTAAAAATAAAGTGTCTTCATAGCCTTTTTGAATATTTAAATGAGATCGGATTTGTTCTTTATAAAGTAGAATATACTTTTCGGTAGTTTTTCCAATAGGGACAAATCGTTGTTTATTTCCTTTTCCAGTTACTTTTATAAAGCCTTCATCAAAAAATAAATCAGAAATTTTGAGGTTTGTTAACTCAGAAACACGCAAACCACAACTATATAAAGTTTCTAGAATAGCTCTGTTGCGTTCTCCTTCGGGAGTTGACAAATTGATTGCTGCAATTAATTGATCAATTTCAATCGTTGAAAGTGTGTCAGGTAATTTTCTACCCGTTTTAGGAACTTCAATTAAATCTAAAGGATTATCTTTTCGGTAATCTTCAAACGATATATAGGTAAAAAAACTTTTTAAGCCTGAAATGGCACGAGCCTGACTTCTGGCATTTACCAATGAAGAGATATGGTAAACAAATTGCTGAATGGTTTCTTCTGAGATGTTAATCGGGTTTTGAGTAATTGAATTTGTTTCTAAGAACAGTACCAATTTTTCTATATCAAACGTATAATTTAGAATAGTATTAGTTGATAAACCTCTTTCAAGTTTTAAATAATTTTGATATTCTTTGATATAGGATTTCCAATTACTCATGTGTCAAAAATACGAAAAATTAAGTATAAAAAAATCCCGAAATTAATCGGGATTTAAAAGAAATCATATTTTAAATTAGAATTTATAATTAACTCCAAAACTAACTGATCTCCAGTCTCCGCCAAAACCAAAAGCTGTTACATTTTCAGCGTTTGGCACATCAGCCTTTGCAGATGCAAACTCCAAAGCAGCTACACCAGCTTCAATAGAAAAATTAGAAGAGACGAAATAGTTTAAACCTAATCCCAATCCAGCTCCAAATCCATTAACTTTAAATTCTGGACTAGATAAGTTATCAGTCATTGACATATATTCAAAACCTAATTGACCAAATAACGAAAATTTAGATGCAGGAGTTAAATAATATCTACCAACTAAACCAAATGCTACAGTTGATTCATCCATGGTATCTCCAAGGTTATCTTCTGCTTTGTCAGAAGTGTAACCAATTTTAGCACCCAAAGAGATGTTTTCAGTTACGAAATAGTTTACTTGTGGAGCAATTTCAAAATAACTCGTCTTTTCGTCATTGTTTTTGTTGTTAGTTCCGCTTATAGAAAACGCACCAGTTACAAAAACATCACCTTTAGCGAAACCACTAGTTTCACTTTCTTGAGCATTTGTAAATCCAAATGCAAATACTGCTACTGTAGCGAATAATAATTTTTTCATTTTGTTTAATTTTAAAGTTATAAATCAAATATAAAAGTTTATTTTCTTACAAAAAATAAAAAAAATAATACTTTTTAACATTTTCAAACAAGATATAAACATATATTTGTAAAATACAAACTACCTTTAAATTCAATAAGACATGAAGAAATTAGCTTTTTTAGTTGTTACTTTATTAACAATTTCACAAATAACAAACGCACAATCAAATATTAGATTTGGTGTAAAAGCAGGTTTAAATTATGCGAATTTCACAAATACTAAGGTGCAAACAGATGCTATTACTAATTATCATGCTGGTATTTTAGTTGAAATTTCATTATTTGATAATCTAGCTATTCAACCTGAGTTATTATATTCAACTGTTGGAGCAAGTTACGATTCTGCCATCACAGAGTTCAAAAATGAATTAGGTTATATTTCAATTCCAGTAGTAGCCAAATTCAATTTATCTGAAAGTTTATTTTTAGAAGCTGGCCCACAAGGTTCTTTTTTATTAAGCAAAAAAGATGAAGTTTTTGACGATTACAACAAAGTTGATTTTTCAGTAAATGCTGGTGTTGGTATCAATCTTACTAAAAATTTATTTGCTTCTGCTAGATACAATGTAGGAGTAACTGAAATTGCAAGAGACGCAGATGCTAAAAATTCTGTCTTTCAACTATCAGTTGGATTACTATTTTAATAAAAAAGTTCATAAATTTATATTAAACCATCTTTATCAAAGGATGGTTTTTATATTTTTACACAAAGCAAACAAATATGAATCTAATTATTATCAACGGACCAAACCTAAACTTATTAGGAAAACGCGAACCTGAAACATATGGAAATGAAACCTTTGAAGATTATTTTAACAAACTAAAATCAAAATATACTCAAATTAATTTTACTTATTATCAAAGTAATATTGAAGGTGAATTAATAGATAAAATTCACGAACACGGTTTTTCTGCTGATGGAATTATACTAAATGCTGGTGCTTATACACATACTTCAATTGGAATTGGTGACGCTATAAAAGCAATAACTTCTCCAGTAATTGAAGTACATATTTCTAATACATTTTCAAGAGAAACTTTTCGACATCAATCTTTTATTTCTCCTAACGCTAAAGGTGTTATTATTGGTTTTGGATTAAAAAGTTATGATTTAGCCATCGAATCATTTTTACAGTAATATTTCTTACAACTATTTTAGTTTAATTCTCGTCTATATAATAAACCTCTATTTTATGAAAAAAATTTACGCACTTGTATTTGGACTTTTTTCAATTTTTTGTTTTGGACAAATCAAAGGAACAGTTACTGATGTCAATAATGAACCTTTAGCGTTTGTCAGCATTTATATTGAAAACACTTATATTGGAACAACTACTAATGAGAATGGGAAATATGAATTAATGTATAATGGAAATAAAAACGTAAATATCATTTATCAATATTTAGGATATAAAACACAAAAAAACATTCTTACGATAGATAAGTTCCCTTATACAAATGATGTGAAATTAATTGAAGAGAATTATAATTTAAACGAAGTTGTTTTAACTGAAGGTGAAAATCCAGCAAATGAAGTCATACGAAATGCTGTGAAATCAAAAAAAGTTAACAGTGCCAAAACCGATAAGTTTGAAGCTGATTTTTATTCGAGAGGAATTTTTAGAGTAAAAGATATCCCGAAAAAAATTATGGGCATGAAAGTGAGAGAAGAAATGAATGATTCTGGAGCAGATTTAGATTCAACTGGTAGTGGTATTATTTATTTATCAGAAACCGTTTCTAAAATTAAAGTTGAAAAACCGAATAAACTTAAAGAAGAAATTCTAGCCAGTAAAGTAGCTGGGGAAGATAATGGGTTTAGTTACAATACTGCATTAAACACCAATTATGATTTTTATGAAAATTATATTGATTTTGATGTAAACATGGTTTCACCAATTGCTGACAATACCTTTAATTATTACAACTTTAAATTGGAAAGCACTTTTTATGATGACAATAATCAGTTAATCAACAAAATAGTAGTGACACCAAAACGCGATAAAGAACCTGTCTTTGAAGGATATATCTATATAGTTGAAGATTCATGGGCAATTTATGGAGTTGATCTAGATATTAAAGGCTACAGAATGCAACAGCCTATATTGGAAACCATGAAACTAACTCAAAATTTTAGTTTTAATAAAAACAACAAACTTTGGGTTAAAAATGTTCAAACATTAGATTTTCTTGCGGGTATATTTGGCATTAAATTCTCTGGAAAATTCACACATGTC
>NZ_CAXBFR010000182.1:0-3818 GCF_963975005.1 uncultured Flavobacterium sp. | reverse complement strand
AACTTAGGACAGTTACCGTGCTTCCAACCTTTCTCAAAATTAATAGCATACCAAGCATAACTCCCATACATCATATCATATGGTGCACGAGCAGAAATTACATAATATTCTTCTGGTAATTCAGTTGCAAAGGAGAATAAATCTTCTTCGTTACTTCCATAACCGTGTAATAAAATAATAGCTGGATTTTTATCTAATTTGACTTTTGGTTCTCTAACTAAATGATGTAATGACATAAATTATAAGCTTTTAAAAATATTTTGAAAGAATCGGCCAAAAATGGGACTTTCTTTTTTTTCTCCGTTTAACGCACCAATAAATCCGTAAACCCAAAGTGCAAACATAGCAACCCAAAAAGAAATACTAATCATCCAACTATCAAAACCACCTATAATATAGGACAGCATCAAATATAAAAGATTAATTCCTAATGCTTGTCGAACATGAAAACTAGCAAATTCTGATTTGTTTTCATTGTTCATTAAAACAGCAATTATCGTTCCTATAATTGTAAGGTAACTTATGATAGCAGTATTTTTTCCTTTATTGATGTCTTCTAAATTTTCCATTATAATTCTAATTTTCCGTTATTATAAATTCCGTACACTTTTCCTTTTAAAGTTTGTCCTAAAAACGCTGAATTTTTAGATTTTGAAAGTATATTTTCTTTACCAAAAACTGATATTGAATTAGGTTCGAATAAACTCAAACTTGCTTTATTTCCAACCGCTATTGTGTTTTTTTCTAGTCCAAAAACTGTTTTTCCGTTCACTAATTTTTCAATTATGATTTCAGTTGAAAGTACATTTTGAAGCATTCCAAAAGCAGTTTCCAAACCAATGGTTCCATCTTTAGCTAAATCGAATTCCAATTTTTTATGTTCAATATCAATTGGATTATGATCTGATGTAATCATATCAATTGTTCCTTCAGTTATTCCTTTGATTAAAGCTTTTCTATTTAATTCTGTTTGCAAAGGTGGTGAAACTTTAAATCTCGAATCAAAACCTTCTAAAACCGTTTCATTTAAAGTCAAATGATGAACTGCAACGCTACAAGTCACATTGAGACCCTTGTTTTTGGCTTCTTTGATTAAAGCAACTGATTTTGCTGTTGAAATTGTTGGAAGATGCATTTTTCCACCAGTATACTCTAAAATAGACAGATTTCGAATCAAATCAATTTCTTCTGCCATGTTTGGAATACCTTTTAAACCTAATTTGGTACTTACAATTCCTTCATTTACAACACCGTTTCCTTTCAAGCTTTTTTCTTGACAAAATAAAATCACTAAACCATCAAAATCTTGCACATATTGCAAAGCAATTTTCTGAATATTGGCTTTGTCCATTGACTTGTTATAATCCCCAAAAGCAATTGCTCCAGCGTTTTTCATGTCAAATAACTCAGCTAAATCATTTCCTTCACTATTTTTTGTTAAAGCTCCAATTGGAAATAGATTTGTAGCAAGTCCATGAGCTTTTTGTTTTACAAATGAAATTGATGATTGATTATCAATAATAGGATAGGAGTTAGGTTGTAAAGCAACATCAGTAAAACCACTTTTTGCGGCCACTTTTAATCCATTGCTAATAGTTTCTCTATCTTCAAGTCCTGGTTCTCCAAAACTTACAGAAGAATCAAACCAACCTTGTGAAACATGGAGATTATCTAAAGATACTTCTTCTAATTTGTTTGGGTTTTTTGCCGATTTATCAATAGAAGTTATGGTTCCATTTTCAATAGTAATATCCATTTTTTGATTGTGAAATTGACTTTCAGAATCTATAATAGTTGCTTGTTTTAGTATAACATTTTTCATTTGAAAATTGTTTAGTTGTGTTGTTGTTTAAAGTTGTAAAATACTACTTCACGAATTTATGAATTAACATTTCACTTACCAAAAATAGTAAGGCTAAGGTAATAAACCATTTCCAAAAATCTTTAGAACTTCTGGTTGATTCTATTTCGTTGAAAACTGTTGAAATGTCATTAACTTTAGTGAATTCTTCAAAAGTGGTTTCGTTTCTCTGACCTAAATCACTTTCTGTTCGTGCGTAATTAAAACTTATTTTTTTTAGCTTATTTTCTTTCTTTTCAACTGCAAAATTTCCAGAGTTGTCAGGTAAATCACCTAATGATAATTTGATTTTGGTATTCAAAACCTGTTGCATTGGAATAAAGCTTTCGTCTTCATTTTGAATCGAAATTACTTCGTCTTTACTAGTAATAGCATCAATTAAAAGGACTTCATTTTCTCCAATTATGTGAGATAATTTCCCTGAATTTCCCTTGGTTTGTGCCATGTTGTAAAAAGTAGGGACAATTAAAGGTGAATTCTGAAAGTTAGAATTTTGCTTGTTAATGGGTGCAGAAAATGTATAAATACTTCCAACTTGATTACTTGTTGATTGTAGAAACGAACTTCCATCTTCACATTGTAAAATTGGTAATCCTTTTGTGCTTAAGGCAAAACTTTGTTTAATTTCCGGATATTGAAAATTTGTGACTTTCTTTTCAAAAACATTTTGATATAATGGATGTGAAAAGCTGATTTTAGTAATTTTCTTTTCTTGATTTTGTAAAGCCGTAAAGTTTGTGTTTCCAACTTTATTAGTCAAACTATTTAATTTTTCCACCGAAATTGTTGCTGATGGAATTATAATCACATTGCCACCTTTTGCATAAAAGTCACTTAAATTAGTTGCCAATGAGCTTGGAATTTCTTCTAATTCATTAAGTACAATTGTATGTTGATTTTCTAATTCAGTATAATTAATTTCTGAAATGGTATAGTTTGTTAATTCAAATTCGTCTGAAGTATAAATTTTGGATAGAAAAGCATTTTTATCAGAAGTTCCAATAGTTGTTACCTTGATTTTCTTTGGTTTTTCGATGCTGAAATAAAATGTATTATCGTAAGTCAGCCCTTTATCTTGAATTTGGGCATAACCATGAAAATCTTTTTTTGGTAATGTGAAAACTACGGTTTGTTCGTTTTCTTTGAAATTCACTATTGTTTTGGCTACATTTTTTGCACCGTTTACAATTGAAAGTGGAATGCCATTTTCTTGTTCTCCGAAAGATTTCAGCTTAACCTTTATTTCATAAAACTGTTCTAAATTCTGCGAAAGCGTTACATTTTCAATACTAACATTATTTTTGCTTTGAGCAATTGCATCAATAAAGTAAAGTGAGTTTCCATCAGAAAGTGAATTCGTTTTCTTTGATTCTACATTTATCGCATCAGAAATTACTACATAATCAATAGAAGTATTTGGTTTTTTAGCTTGTATTTTTGTAATTAAATTATCAATTTCAAAAGGTGTTCCGCTATATTTTAGATTCAATAATTCTTTTTGAATGGATTTGATATCTGTGTCCCAAAAAACATCATTGCTTGTCAATAAAGATAAAGTTTTAGTTTCTGGAGTTTCTTCAATCAATTCTTGAACAGCTCTTTTTAACAATTCACCTTTATTTCCTTTGGCTTGCATAGAAAAAGAATTGTCTAATAAAATAACCAATTCGTTATTCTTTTTATCATCATCTTTTCCTTTAAAGAAAGGTTGAGCAAAAGCAAATATCAAAGCAACAAGCAATAATAAACGAGTTGCCAGAAGCAACCATTTCTTAATTGTAGAACTTTTTTGGGTTTGAATTTGGAGTTCTTTCAGCAATTTAACATTCGTGAAATATTCTTTTTTAAATCGTCTTAATTGGAATAAGTGTACAATAATTGGAATTACCAATAAAAAAAGAAAGTATAGAATTTCTGGGTGTTTAAATTGCATCAAAAATTTAATTTTTCAAAAGTA
>NZ_CAXBFR010000181.1:0-3846 GCF_963975005.1 uncultured Flavobacterium sp. | reverse complement strand
TACTAAAATTACTAATGAGTTAGAATGTGCAATTATAAAAAGTACTTTTATTGATTCCAATTTCTCCAAGTTTTCTATTTACTCCAATTTCTGAACGAGTTACCATGTGAATGATTTCTAGTTTTTCGGATATAGTAAGTCGCAAGTATTTCTTGAATTTGTCATTTAATACAGCATTTCCAATCTTTTTTTTCAATATCATAACGTAATACCAAATCGGCAATCATTACTTTTAAACGTTAATTCTCTTTCTTGAATTCTGTTACTTCATCACTAGTAGCTTCTCGCGTTGTATCACCTGATAATCTTTTCTTACCCGCTTCTAAAAATTCTTTGTTCCACTTATAAAACTGGGATTCATTAATGGAATATTTCCTACATAATTCTGCAACGAACATTTCAGCTCGTAATGCTTCCATAACGATTTGTATTTTCTGTTCTGAACTAAAGATTCTACTGGTGTGTCTTCGAATCTCTTTAATATAATTTTCTGTAGTTTGTTTTCTTGGTGTTTTCATAATAATCCGAATTTAATAATTTTTGAAAACACTCTCTTAGTTTTTGACTAAATTAGCACACTTTTTGCTAACGACTTACAATTTTATTATGAAATTAATGATATTAGAGCAATCTATTTTGGAGTAAATGCTACTGAGACTTTAATAGAAAAAGTTAAATTGATACTAAATAAATATTATTACGAGTATAATGATTCTAAAAAAACAGCTTTTATAAAGTTATATAGAGGACTACTTGCTGATAATAAATTCAATATTGAGTGGAAAGAAATAGGACAATAATTCGGCAAAATATCGGCAATGTAACCGAATAAAAAACCCTAAAGTATTGAAAATCAACTCTTTAGGGTTTTAGCCTGTACCCTGGGTGGGAATCGAACCCACACTCCGAAGAACACGAGTTTGAGTCGTGCGCGTCTACCAATTCCGCCACCAAGGCTGGTGTAAATTAAGACTGCAAATGTAATAATTATTTCAACAAAATAATAAAAATACTTTAAAATATACTTTCAGAGTCAAAATTAATTTCTAAATTTGCACCTCGCTAATGCGACACACAACTAACTAACTACATCCGAGGCGAATACGAACATTAAGCAATAGACAAAATTAAAGCTGAAATGTACGAAGCGTAACGGAATAAAAACAACCAATTAAAATGTCACATCAAGAACCTGAAGCAAAAATATTTGCTTGTTCCCAAAGTGTACACTTAGCCGAACAGATTGCTGAAAAGTATGGAATTCCGCTAGGTAAAGTTACGTTCTCAAAATTTAGTGATGGCGAAATGCAACCGTCTTACGAAGAATCTATAAGAGGATTGCGCGTATTTATTGTTTGCTCAACATTTCCGAATGCAGATAATATAATGGAACTTTTATTAATGATAGACGCTGCTAAAAGAGCTTCTGCCAGACATATAACTCCAGTTATTCCTTATTTTGGATATGCGCGTCAAGACAGAAAAGATAAGCCAAGAGTGCCAATTGGAGCAAAGTTAGTTGCAAAACTACTTGAAACTGCCGGTGCAACTCGTATTATGACAATGGACTTACACGCAGATCAAATTCAAGGCTTTTTTGAAAAACCTGTTGATCACTTGTTTGCTTCAACTATATTTTTACCTTATTTAAAAGGTTTGAATTTAGAAAATTTAACCATTGCCTCACCAGATATGGGTGGTTCAAAAAGAGCTTATGCGTATTCTAAATTTTTAGAGTCTGATGTAGTTATTTGTTACAAACAAAGAAAAGCTGCAAATGTTATAGGCACAATGGAATTAATTGGTGATGTTCAAGGAAAAAATGTAGTATTGGTTGATGACATGATTGATACTGGTGGAACTTTAGCAAAAGCTGCCGATTTAATGATCGAAAAAGGAGCTATAAGTGTTAGAGCGATATGTACTCACGCCATTTTATCGGGTGATGCGTATGAAAAAATAGAAAATTCTAAGTTATTAGAGTTGATTGTTACCGATTCTATTCCCTTAAAGAGAGAATCAAATAAAATAAGAGTAGTAAGTTGTGCTCCATTATTTGCAGAAGTTATGCGCATGGTACAACACAACAATTCCATTAGTGGAAAATTTTTAATGTAAAATATTAATTAATTATATATATTTAAAATGAAGTCAATTACAATTGAAGGACAAGAAAGAGAAAGCGTAGGTAAAAAGGCAACTAAAGCCTTACGCGATGCTGGAATGGTTCCGTGTGTTATATACGGTGGAGACCAACCAGTGCATTTTGCAGCAGACGAAAGAGCATTTAAAGGTTTGGTTTACACTCCAAATGCGCATACTGTTGCAATTGATTTAGCTGGAAAAAAAATAAATGCAATTTTACAGGACATCCAGTTTCACCCAGTTACAGACAAAATTTTACACATCGATTTCTTCCAATTATTAGAAGATAGAGAAGTTGTTATGGAAGTTCCAGTAAAAGTTGTTGGAAAATCTCCTGGAGTTATGGGTGGTGGTGTTTTACGTTTAGCACAAAGACGTTTAAAAGTTAAAGCATTACCTAAAAATTTACCAGATTTTATTACTGCTGATATTACTCCACTTGAGATGGGGAACAAATTATATATCACTAAATTAGCATCTGATAATTTTAAATTTATGCATCCAGACAACACAGTAGTTTGTCAAGTGAGAATTTCTCGTGCTGCTATGAAAGCTGCTCAAGAAGCTGCAAAAGCAGAAAAAACTGCAACTAAGAAAAAATAAAAAATTTCTAACTATATCAAAAGCATCAGTTTTTAAACTGGTGCTTTTTTTTGAATAGTTGCTCCCTAAACTATTTTCAATAGTTGATTCTTAATAAATTTTTAAAAAATAGTATTTTTACAAAATGAAATGGCTTTTTAATATCTTCAAACAAAAACAAATAGAAACAATTGATCCAATGAAAAAATTTTTAATTGTTGGTTTAGGAAACATAGGTTCAGAATATGTAAATACCAGACACAATATAGGCTTTAAAGTCCTTAATTATTATGCCAAAAAAGAGAGTTTAGATTTTCAAACAGCTAAACTTGGTGAACTTGCTCAGCATAAAATTAAAGGAAGAACTCTTTTTCTACTAAAACCAAATACTTATATGAATTTAAGTGGAAAGGCAATTAAATATTGGCTTGAAAAAGAAAATATTCCTAAAGAAAATTTATTGGTAATAACTGATGATTTAAATCTTTCATTTGGTACTATTCGAATAAAAGCAAAAGGAACAGATGGTGGTCATAACGGATTAAAAAACACACAACTTCTACTTAATACTTCAGAATATCCAAGGTTTAGATTTGGAATTAGTGATGAATTTAAAAAAGGACAACAAGTTAATTATGTTTTGGGAGACTGGTCTGATGAAGAAAAATCTAAGCTAGACGAAAGGTTGAATATTTCAGCAGAAATTATAAATTCATTTGTTCTTGCTGGCTTAAACGAAACCATGAATTTATTTAATGGAAAATAAAAAAGGATGCTTAAATAAATAAGCATCCTTTTTTTTATAATTAATTATTGTAAATTATTCTACAACAATTTTCTTAACTTCTTTTCTGTTTCCGTCTTGTACTGTTACAAGATAAATTCCAGATGAAGCATTGTTTAATTTTAATTCTTGGTTAAACAATCCATTGTTTTGGAAAGATTTAGTATACACTTGTCTTCCTCTTAAATCATGAACTGTAACATTTACATCATTACTAGTTTCAGATGAAAATTGAATTGTAAAGTTACCATTGTTTGGATTTGGATATATTAAAATATTCTCATCAGATTTAAAATTATTCGTACTTAAAAAAGTACAATTTGCACCAGGAGCAG
>NZ_CAXBFR010000180.1:0-3921 GCF_963975005.1 uncultured Flavobacterium sp. | reverse complement strand
TTTACAGTTACAATTGAAGTTGCATAAGCTTTTGAATTATTGAAAAAATCTTGAATTTCAGTAGTTTGGTCGTCGTATTTTTTATTAGGTTGAATTCCTCCTGGTTCTGCCCACCAACCTGAACGAGAATAACTTCTTGGCCAGTTTAAGTGAATTCCATCATTTTCTTTTATGACAGCATCTTCCCAATTCCAAGCATCTAATTGAACGATTGATGAAGTGCCTGAAATTCTTCCACCTCTTGGTGTTATTTGTGCTAATAAAACTCCGTTTGGTCGAGCTACTTCTACTAAGCCAGATTCTGCATTGTAAGCAATTATACTTCTAATATGTGGGTTCATTTCACCCATTTCACTTTCATCATCAGAAGCTTTTACGGCATCAATTTCGACTAAACCTAGAGTTGAGTTTGGAGCAATAAATCCTGGATAAATTTCTTTACCTGAAGCATTTATTACAATGTCATGTTTTGCTGGTTTCATTAGAGTTCCATCCCCAATTATAGCAATTTTTCCATCTTTTATAGAAATAAGACTGTTTTCAATTACAGTTCCATTTCCAATATGAGCTTTACCACCTAAAATCAGAATGCTTTTGGTTTGTTTCGAAGCTGGTGTTTGTTGTCCAAAAGCTATTGTTGAAACCAGTAATATGTATATGTATTTTTTCATTGTATATTGTATTTTAAAACCGTTGGCTATATCTGAACGGCAATTGATATTGTTATTGCAATTGAACTTGAGTTTTAAAATTCCTCAACAGTATCACAATGGTAGTGTTTGATTTCTTTTTTCTTTGGAGCTTGGGTTTTTAAACCTTTGTTTTTTGCTTCAAGTAAATTATTTATCAAATCACTACGTTGTTTTTGAATTGTTGCTAAAGTTGTAGTTTCTTTTTCTAAATCATAGAAAATGGTTCCGTCAACTATAGTTTTTTCAGCTTTAGCGTAAATAGATAATGGATTGTCTGACCAAAGAACTACATCAGCATCTTTGCCAACTTTAATACTTCCAACTTTGTCATCAACTTGCAATAGTTTTGCTGGATTTAATGTTACGAAATTCCAAGCAACTTCTTCAGAAACGTTTCCGTATTTCACAGCTTTTGAAGCTTCTTGATTTAAACGTCTTGACATTTCTGCATCATCAGAATTAATAGAAACCATAACCCCTTGACTTTGCATTAAAGCTGCATTATATGGAATAGCATCATTAACTTCATATTTATATGCCCACCAATCTGCAAATGTTGATCCACCAACACCATGTTCAGCCATTTTATCGGCTAATTTGTATCCTTCTAAAATATGTGTAAAGGTTTGAATCTTAAAATTATATCTTTCGGCCAATTTCATTAACATATTAATTTCTGATTGTACATAAGAATGACATGTAATGAAACGTTTTTTATTAATGATTTCTACTAAAACTTCCATTTCTATATCAAAACGAGGCATTACTTTGTTTTTTGTTTTACCTGAATTATAGCTTTTCCATTCTTTTTCATATTCTAAAGCACGTGTGAAATAATCTTCATAAACTTGTTCGACTCCCATTCTTGATTGAGGAAAACGACTGCTTCCCCAATTGGATTGTTTCACGTTTTCACCTAAAGCAAATTTGATGTATTTTGGAGCATCTTTTACAACCATTTCATCTGGAGAATAACCCCATTTTAATTTTACGAATGCTGCACGACCACCAATTGGATTTGCAGAACCGTGTAATAAATTAGATGAAGTAACTCCTCCAGCTAAGTTTCTATAAATATTGATATCATCAGAATTTACTACATCTTCAATAGTTACTTCGGCAGAAGAATTTTGTCCACCTTCATTAACTCCATTTGAAATAGCGATATGTGAATGTTCATCAATTATTCCAGCTGTTAAGTGTTTGCCAGTTGCGTCAATTTCTTTGGCGTTTTTGGCAGAAATATTTTTACCGATTTTGACAATTTTACCGTTTTCGATTAAAACATCTGTTTCTTTTAGAATTCCATCTTTTTCACCTGTCCAAACGGTTGCATTTTTGAAAAGTAGTGTTTCTTGTTTGGGTTTATTTTCATTTCCATAAGCTAAATTTGGAAAAGTAACAGGAACCATTGTTGGTACTTTAGGTTCATCCTCTTTTTTGTCTTCCTTCTTTTTATCTTCAGGGTTTTCAACAACTTCTTTTTTAGTGGCTTTCCAAGTTGTTTCTTGACCGTTTTCTAAAACTGCTTTTCCTTCTAAATAATTGAAAGTTTTTGTTCCGGTTAATCTATAATAGGCAGATTTAATAGAATCATTTGTTTTAATAACTAAATTTACCCAAGGTTCGCTGTAATTTAATTTAGTTCCATAATCAATACTATCTTTTGAAGTTTTAGCTTCTAATTTTTCAAGTTCACCTGAAATTTTTAAGTCAAATGATTTATTATCGAAAACCAAATAATATTCACCACGGATATCTTCAACATTCATTTTATCTAGAATGTTTCTATTTCCTTGCACCCAATTTTCGTGAATTTTACTGTCTTTTTCGAAAATATCTCCAGAAACAATAATAAAGTTGGCTAAAGCCCCTTTTTTCAATGTACCTAAATTATTAGATTGGTTCATTAATTTTGCTGGAGTTTCAGTTAGTGCTGCAATTGCTTTGTCTTTTGGTAAACCATATAATATAGCTTTTCTTAAATTTTCTAAGAAATCTTTAGCTTCTTTATTATCGTAAGTTGTTAAAACAAATGGAACGTTATTTTCTGCTAAAATTTTCAAATTAAAAGGAGCTTGATTCCAAAATTTCATATCACTTAAACTCACTTGTTGTGCTAAATATGGGTCAGAAACATCATAAGCATCAGGAAAATCTAAAGGGATAATATAGGTAGCACCTGTGTTTTTGATTTCGTTTATTTTTTCAAATTCATTACCATCACCTTTTATTAAGTAATTTACTCCGAATTCGTTAGCAATTTTACTTGCTCTTAAGCTATTTAATTTATCACCAGCGTTGAAAATTTGAAGTAGATTTTTGTTTGCATTAAAACTTTCAAGCGCTAGATCTTTTGTTTTTGAAGTTCCTCGAGCATACCATTTTCCATCGTGATATACTTGGCGAATTAAAGCCATGCTTCCCATTAAAGAAGAAGGATAGGATTGTCTAGAAAATTTACTCCTACTAAAAGTAAAATGTTGAGAGATTTTATTGTTTAGGATACGAGTTGCATTATTACCATCATCATTTAAGGTCCAAAGCAAACCTGTTCCAGCAATAACTCCATCGTTAAAATGACTTAAAACTGTACCAAAACCAATAGCACGTAATTTTTCAGCACTTTTGTTTTCATAGTTTAAGTTTTCAAAGGCATTATAATCTGGTTTTATATGGTCATTCCAATAATAACCTTCACGAGAAGAATCATATTGAGCAGATGAACCTCTTTCTGGTTTATCTGAAGGTTTTTGAATTCCGAATTCACTAAAAACATCAATAAATGAAGCGTAAATAGTTTTTCCAGTTCCATCTATAAGTGTTGCATTTTTTGGAATTGAAACTTGTGTTCCAACTTCTAAAATTTTACCATCTTTAAAAAGTAGTGTTGCTTTTTCTAATTTTTGAGTTGATGAAACATATATTGTAGCATTAGTTATAGCCACATGGTTTTTGAAAGATTGCTTTACACCGTCATTTTTGGGAAAATAATCTTGAGCATGAACTGCTATTGTGAAACAAAACAGAAATAAAAATTTAATTAATCGCATTTAATCGTATATTATAATTAAGCTATAAATATAGTTAAATATGTATGTATAAAAAATTTTTGTGAATTACTCTTTACAAAATTCCTCTAGCTTTAATTTCTAAATATTTATTTATCCAAAAGTTACAATAATTTCGTTATTTAAATTTTCAACAAATTTTAAATTGCTTAATCTGT
>NZ_CAXBFR010000179.1:0-4036 GCF_963975005.1 uncultured Flavobacterium sp. | reverse complement strand
TTATAAAAAGATATATTGTCTTGCAGGTATTGGCAAATATTTTTTAATTTTTCATCTTTTGTTAAGGAGTCGTTTTTGACGAATTCTATAATAGATGGTTTTAAAGATTCAAAGTTCATTTTCTTTTTTTTTTACAAAAGTATTTAATAGAATTCACATCAAAAAACTTATTGATTTTATTTTAACTATATTTTATAAATTTATTGAATGTTTTAAAAGTTATTTACATTCAATTAAAATGTATATTTTTGAAAAAAAAAGCAACTTGAAAAACATATTCATTCAATACAAACCCTTTTTTACTTTTTTAGTAAAGTTCGTTTTATTCTATTTCGTTTTTGCTTTCATTTATAATCAATTTTTAAATCAGTTTGATGTATCTAACTTTGAATTAGATTCGATTACAAAAATGGTTTCAGAGCATACGACATATTTAATGTACTTTTTTAAGGAAGATTATTATGTGATTCCTAATAAATCAGAATCTTCAATGAAAGTAATTTATAACGGAAAATATGTGGCCAGAATTATAGAAGGTTGTAATGCAATTAGTGTAATTATTTTATTTGCTTCTTTTATTTTTGCTTTTGCTTCAAATTGGGTTAAAACAACATTGTATATTGTTGTTGGAGCTATTTTGGTCTACGTTTTAAATATAATTCGAATTGGTTTGTTGGTTTGGGCTATTTATTATTATCCTGATTATCAAGAATTTTTGCACGGAACAATATTTCCTTTGTTTATCTATGGGGTAGTTTTTATTTTATGGATAATTTGGGTTACAAAATTCTCCAAATATGCAAAATAAAATTATTAGATATGTTGGAATTTTTGTTGCTTTATTCTTGATCGTTTGCATCAGGTTTTTTGAGGATAAGTTGTTTTATGATCCTTTTTTACAATTTTTTAAATCAGATTATCAAAATAAATCGTTGCCGAACTTTGAAAGTTTTAAATTACTATTGAATCTTTTTTTAAGATATTTTGTCAATTCATTACTTTCCATAAGTATCATTTATTTACTTTTTCAAAACAAAATGCATGTCAAAATCGCATCGTCTTTGTATTTTATATTGTTTGTTATGTTGATAATGGTGTTTTCATATTTAATTTTCGGATCAGATAAGCCTGATTATTTACTATTATTTTATTTAAGACGATTTTTAATTCAACCTGTTTTGTTATTGCTTTTAATTCCAGCATTTTACTTTCAGAAAAAAGCCGAATAACATTTTTTTCACTACCTTTAAGTGTAAAATTTGGTGTTATGAAAGTTACTAAGTATTCTGGTGAAGTTGTTACATTTGAAAAAGATAAACTCAAAAAATCTTTATTTAAATCCGGTGCTAGTGAGGCTGATGTTAATCGTGTTCTAGAAACAATCGAAAAACAGTTGTATGACGGAATTCCAACAAAGAAAATCTACAAAATGGCTTTTCAATTGTTGAAGAAAATAGCTAATGTTCATGCCGCAAAATACAATTTAAGAACAGCAATTATGGCTCTTGGTCCAGCTGGATTTTACTTTGAAAAATTTATAGCAAAACTTTTTCAAATGGAAGGTTTTGAAACCATGACTAATCTAACTTTAAACGGAAAATGTGTTTCTCATGAACTTGATGTTTTACTTAGAAAAAACGAAAAAATCAGTATGGTAGAATGCAAGTTCCACAGTAGTCAAGATGCAAAAACTAATGTAAAAGTTCCCATGTATATTTTATCAAGGTTTAATGATTTAGCCGTAAAAGAATATACTTTATTTAATGAAACTCATAAAATATCAAAATGTAAAATTGTTACCAATAATAGATTTACTGAAGATGCCGTTCAATTTGCAACCTGTTCGAATATGGAATTATTAAGTTGGAATTACCCTTCTGGAAGCAGTTTAAAAAACAAAATTGATTCCTATCATATTTATCCGGTTACTGCATTAACAACTTTGACGCTTTTGGAAAAAGATAAATTATTGACTCAAAATATTATTACAGCAAAAGAGTTATTAACTAATAAAGAATGGTTGAATAAAATTGGTTTAAGTCAAAATCGAATTAAAAATGTATTAAAAGAAACCAATCAATTGTGTAATATTCTAAACTATTAAAAGATGAAAATTTACTTTTTAGGTGCTGCAGGAACAGTAACAGGTTCAAAATTTGTGGTTGAACATAATGAAACCAGAATTTTAATTGATTGTGGGTTGTTTCAAGGATTAAAACCTTTGCGTGAATTGAATTGGCAACCTTTATCAGTATTGCCTTCAACGATTGATTTTGTATTGTTAACCCACGGTCATTTAGATCATTGTGGTTGGTTGCCAAAATTAGTAAATGATGGTTTTCTAGGAAAGATATTTTGTACTAGTCCTACCAAACAAATTTCTCAATTAATTCTTTTAGACAGTGCAAAAATTCAGGAAGAAGAAGCCGAGAGAGCTAATAAAGAAAATTATTCTAAACACAATCCAGCTAAACCATTATACACTGTTAAAGATGCAGAAAAAGTAATTCCTTTTTTTAGAGTTGTAAACAAAGATTTAGAAGTTAAATTGACAGATGATATTTATTTCAAATTCTTTTATGCAAGTCATATTATTGGTGCTTGTTCTATAGAATTGCATATTGATGGTAAAATTTTGGTTTTTTCTGGCGATATTGGTCAAGATGATGATGTATTGCTTTATCCACCAGTAAAACCTAAAAAAGCCGATTTTGTTTTTATGGAAAGTACGTATGGAAACAGGTTGCATCCTAACAATGACGTAATGTTTGAATTAGAACAAATCATAAACAATACTTTTCAAAAAGGAGGAAATGTTGTGATTCCAAGTTTTGCTGTTGAACGAGCGCAAACTATTATGTATTTACTTTGGCAATTAAAACAGCAAAATCGAATTCCAAATATGCCTTATGTTATTGATACGCCAATGGGAATAAGTGTTCTCGATGTTTTTCTTCAAAACACGAAATGGCATAAACTAAATCCACATCAATGTGAAGAAATGTGTAAAATGTTTACCATGATTTCTTCCTACAAAGATACAATTGAAACTATTTATAATGAAAAACCAAAAGTCATTATTGCCGCAAGTGGCATGATAACTGGTGGAAGAGTGCTTTCTTATTTAGAACGTTACATTGTTGATGAAAAAAATACAGTTCTTATGGTTGGTTATCAAGCGGAAGGAACTCGAGGAAGAAAATTGCTAGAAGGTGCAAAAGAAATTAAATTCTATGGAAAATATTATCCAGTAAATGCTAACATTATAATGGTTGAAGGTTTGTCTGCTCATGGTGATCAAAAAGATTTGATTAATTGGCTGAGTGAATTAGAAAATAAACCACAAAAAGTATTTTTAATTCATGGTGAAAATGCTGCTGCCGACGAACTTCGAATTAAGATTAATGAAACGTATGGTTTTGATTGTATTGTGCCGCTTTTAGAACAAATCTTTGAAATTTAGAAAGTTTTAACGTCAAATTGAATTAGAATACTTATTTTTGCATTGATGAAATTTAAAAAACATATCAGTATGCTTTTAGCTTTTGTGGTCTTTATGGCTAACATAGGTTATAGTTTTACAGTACATTACTGTAACGATACGATTGCTTCCGTTTCATTGAATTCAAATTTTGAAGAACCTTGTAGTGAACCCGTTGTTTCCTGTTGTGCTGTCGAGGATTCTCATGATAGTTGTTGTTCCAATAAAATCATTAAACTTGAAAAAAAGAATGATAATTTTCTAACAAAATCTTTAAAATTTGAAACTAGTAACGCTCTCTTAAGTACTAATTCTACAGTTGAATTTGCTGATAAAACACTGTTGATTTCATCTATTGAAAATCCAGCTTTTTATTGCGAATCTAATGCACCACCACTTTATAAACTTTATTGCCAGTTGGTTCTTTATGCATAATATTTAATGTTTTTATCAAATTAGAATTGATTAAATAACGTTAAATAACTATTTATGTATAAAAAAATAATGTATTTACTATTGTTAGTTACTTCGATTACTCAAGCTCAAAATGATGTA
>NZ_CAXBFR010000178.1:0-4143 GCF_963975005.1 uncultured Flavobacterium sp. | reverse complement strand
AAATACAACATTATTACCTGAAGATTCTCAAGCTTTTATTAAAAATAAAGATTTGAAATTTTTTGATTTAACCTACAATAGATTACTTCAAAGAATGAATGAGTCTGAAGCTATTTATAAAGATGTTTTAGAGAAGCCATTTAATTTTAAATTGGATGAAAGTATTAGTGTGGATTATGAAAAAATCCCATTTGCTAAAAACAAAAAAGAGTTATATCAAATCTGGGAAAAACAGCTAAAATTTTCTGTATTGTCTTCTATTGATGACAAAGAAAAAATCCAAGAGAAAGCTGATGCTACTAATAAAGTTGAAGTTAAAACTTTTGCTGAATTAGAAAAAGAAGCGAGAGAATCAATCGAAAAAAACTTAGACGATAACTATTTGAATTTTAAAGATTTTAATAGAGATGATTGGTTTGGTGTTTATTTGAATTCAATTGTTGAGCGATTTGATCCTCATACATTCTATTTTTCACCTGAAAATAAAGAGCGTTTTGATGTAAGTATGAGTGGAACATTCGAAGGAATTGGAGCACGTTTACAAAAGAAAAATGTTGGAGTAGAAGTTTCTGAATTAATTTCAGGTGGGCCAGCTTGGAAAGGAAAAGATTTAGAACAAGGAGATATCATCATAAAAGTTGCTCAAGGAAAAGAACAGCCAATCGATATAACTGGAATGCGAATTGATGACGTAGTTAAGAAAATTAAAGGTCCAAAAGGAACTGAGGTTCGTTTAACAGTAAAACGCGTTGATGGAACAGTAAAAGTAATTTCAATTATCAGAGACGTTGTTGAAACGGAAGAAACCTTTGCAAAATCTAGTACTGTTGTTAAAGACGGAAAATTATTTGGTATAATTTATTTGTCTAAATTCTATATTTCTTTTGACAACAAAGACAAAAGAGATGCTTTTAAAGACGTAGCGATCGAAATTGAACGTTTAAAGAAACAAAAAGTTCAAGGAATTATTATGGATTTAAGAGACAATGGTGGAGGTTCGTTGCAAACGGTTGTAGATATGGTTGGTTTGTTTATTGATAAAGGGCCAGTTGTACAAGTTAAATATGCAAAATCTGAACCAAATATATTAGATGATAAAGATTCTAGTGTTCAATGGGATGGTCCATTAGTAGTTATGGTAAATGGGTATTCAGCTTCAGCTTCAGAGATTTTTGCAGCTGCTATTCAAGATTACAAACGTGGTGTTGTTATAGGAAGTAAACATACTTATGGAAAAGGTACTGTTCAAAACGTAATTGATTTAAATGATATGGTTAGAGGAAACTCTTTAGGTGATTTAGGTTCTTTAAAAACGACTATTCAAAAATTCTATAGAATTAACGGAGGTTCAACTCAAAGAGAAGGAGTATTGTCTGATATAGTCTTGCCAGATCGTTTTGCTTATTTTGACACAGGAGAAAGAGATGAGCCAGAAGCATTGCCTTGGGATAAAATTGCCCCTGCAAGTTACAACACCACAGGTGCTAACTTTGATGTAGTATTAGCTAATAGTAAAATGAGAGTTGAGAAAAATCCTGAGTTTAACTTAATTGATTCTTACGCGAAATGGAATTTTGAACGTAAAGATGATAAAGAGGTAAGTTTAAATTATGTTCTATACAAGAAAGAATTAGCTGAATTAGAGACTAAAAATAAAACTTATGATGGCCTTAAAACCTATAAAAATAATTTAACTTTTACTTCATTACCATATGAAATGGAAGAATTTAAAAAAGATACTTTATTAAAAGACAAAAGAGATAGATGGCATGTTGAATTAAGTAAAGATCCTTATGTAGATGAGTCATTAAATGTAATACAAGACATTGCTAAATTAGTAAAATCTTCAAACTATGTTTCAGTGAATAAGTCAAGAAAATAAGATTAAAATAGGTTAAAATTAAAAAATCCCATTTGAGAAAATGGGATTTTTTTTGACTTTATTCTTTTGAAGCTTTTCTTTTTTCTTGTTCTTTTAAAATTGTATTTAGATAAGGTTTGATAATAGCGTTAATTTCATTTTCACTTAGAGATAATGCTTTTGGATTGTTTACTAATTGTAACCATGGTTTTGGTTCGTCAAAATTATAACTACCAAAAATGACAACGGGTGTTCCTTTTATTTTTACAGTTTCAGCATTCGCTAATTCCCATTGATCTGCCCAATTATATAAATGTTTTGCATCTTTTTCTAACAATCTCAAACAAGAGTGAGAAGCAGGATAACCAGGTAAACTGTACTCGTGAAAACCAATACCTTCTTTGTTTTCAATATTAAAATTCCATTTTAATTCCCATTCATCATTAAAGGTGCTTGTTGTTTCCTCAGCTTGCCAGTTGGTAAAAAATAAACCAGTCGGAGTTTTGTGTATTTTACTCCCCATACTTGTTGGCCCTGCATAAGTTAAAATACCATATTCATAAGTCGCAAAAGCTTGTGTTGGATAAGAAAACACTATAATTTTATCTACATTGTTTAAAGAATATACTTCAAAAGGAAAGGGCAAATAAAATTCTTTATCACCAGTTAAATTTGTTGGAATAATTATTGAATCCAATTTTGTAAAGTTTTCTTTATCAACTCTGTTTATTGAATAAGCAATATCTAAAATTTTAGTATTGTTTTTATTTTTCTCAAGCCATTTTTTAGTATTATTTAATTTAAAAGATATATTTTTCGGTTCTTTTCTTTCTGGTAGTTTTTTAGTTGGTTCTTTCGTTTCGTTTTTACATGAGAGCAGAAACAAAGTAATAAAACTTAATGTAATAATTGATTTTTTCATAACTATTTAATTTTTGTAAAATTGACTTAAATAGTATTAAAGTGACTTACATAATTTTTTAAAACTTTTATTAACTTCACATATTTGAGCAAAAAAAATCCCTTTCAAATTAAGAAAGGGATTTTTTATAGATAAAAGATTTAAACTATTTTAATAATTTGTTTAGATCTTTCTTGTCTTTTTCTAAGTCAAGTTGTAAATCATTGATTTTGTTTTCCTTTTTCAACAATTTTTCTCTCAATTTAACATCTTCATTAGGAGAAAGTTTTCCTTTTAATTTGTTTTTTTCATATTTGGCTCTTTCATTCTTTAAATCGGCAGTTGCTTTTTTAATTTTATCTTCTGTTTTTTCAACATTCTTAGTAGCATTATCTAATTTCTTTTTTTCTTTTTCTATTTTTTTTTAATGCTTTTTCTGAAGATTTTCTATCTTTTTCTGCTTTTTTAGCTTCTTTTTTTAGCTTTTTCAAGTTCTTTTTGATGCTCTTTTTCTATATCATTTTTTTCCTTTTCAGCCTTTTCTAATTGTTTTTTTTCAGCTTCAAGCTCATTTTTTTCTTCTTTCAATCTGTCTTTTTCTGCTTGTACATTTGCTTTTTTTTCTTTTTCTAATTCTAAAGGTGCAGTTTTAGCAGAATCAATTGACACAGAGGCAACTTTTACAGGTTCTTGACTAAATCCAAATTGAAATGCTAAGATAGTTATTGCAAGTATTAATTTTGTTTTCATAGTGTTTTTATTAATTTAATTTATCTTTACAAAGTTAAGAAAAAACAAGTTAAAGAGATTTTTATAATTATGAAGAACGTCAAATTTTTATTATTATTCGCCATACTGCAGTTTTTATCCTGTAAACAGGTAAATTCTATTGATATAGTCGATGAAAGTCTACCATCATCTACATACTCTCAAGATTCTAAGTTTGATTATTTGCCAACTTCAACCTCAAATGATGTTTATACGAATGATGCTTATACTTTTTCTTACAAGGAAAATTTTGAACAAGCTGAATGGGTAGCATATGAGTTAACTAAAAGTGATATGTCTAAAGGAGATTATAAAAGACCTTATTTTAACCAAGATAAATCAGTGAAAACAAAATCGGCTGATTGGAGAAACTTTAAGAATTCAGGTTATAACAAAGGGCATCTTTGTCCGGCTGCAGATAGAAAAAGTTCTTATGAAATGTATGAGTTGACTTTTTTAACTTCAAATGCTTCTCCACAATTATATGATTTTAATGCTGGAATTTGGAATCGATTAGAACAGAAAACAAGGTATTGGGCAGAACGATATGATGGTATTTATGTAATTACTGGAGGTGTTTTAGAAGACGGATTAAAAACAATTGGTATAGAAG
>NZ_CAXBFR010000177.1:0-4165 GCF_963975005.1 uncultured Flavobacterium sp. | reverse complement strand
AGGATAGGAGCAATTGTTTGAGCTCTTTTTTGTTTAATACTTTATTCAAAAAAGCGAGTGCGGACACCACAACACAAAGGCTCACACCAAAAAAAATCCAACTCTATTGAATTGGATTTTAATGTATTATATATTTATTTTTCTATTTTGTTAACCCTCTTGAAATAACTATTCGTTGAATTTCAGAAGTTCCTTCATATATCTGTGTGATTTTTGCATCACGCATCATTCTTTCTACATGGTATTCACTTACATAACCGTTTCCACCATGAATTTGAACAGCTTCGATAGTTGTGTTCATTGCAGTTTCTGAAGCAAATAGTTTTGCCATTGCACCCGAATGTGAAATATCTTCTCCATTATCTTTTTCAAAACCAGCTTTGTAACATAACATTCTAGCAGCTGTAATCTGGACATGCATATCAGCTAATTTGAAGGCGATTGCTTGGTGTTGGATAATTGGTTTTTTGAATGTTACTCTTTCTTGAGCATATTTTAAAGCTAATTCATAAGCACCTTGAGCAATGCCTAAAGCTTGAGAAGCAATACCGATTCTTCCTCCATTTAATACATTCATTGCGAAGGCAAATCCAAAACCGTCTTCCCCAATTCTATTCTCTTTTGGAACTTTTACGTCAGAAAACATTAATGAATGCGTATCTGAACCTCTAATTCCCATTTTTTTCTCTTTTGGTCCAATTGAGAAACCTTCCCATCCTTTTTCTACAAGAAAAGCATTGATTCCTTTATGTCCTTTTTCTATGTCGGTTTGTGCAATTACAATATATGTAGAAGCTGATTTACCATTAGTTATCCAATTTTTTGTCCCGTTTAAAAGGTAGTGATCTCCTTTGTCAATTGCTGTTGTTTTTTGAGATGTAGCATCGGATCCTGCTTCTGGTTCTGATAAACAAAATGCACCTATAACCTCGCCAGTTGCAAGTGGAATTAAGTATTTTTGTTTTTGTTCTTCATTACAATATTTTTCGATTCCTGCACAAACCAAAGAGTTATTTACAGACATAATTACTGCTGCTGACGCATCTATTTTTGCAATTTCTTCTATTGCACATATGTATGAAATACTATCTAAACCAGCACCACCATATTTAGGATCAACCATCATTCCCATAAAACCTAATTCAGCCATTTTCTTGACTTGCTCTTCAGGAAATTTTGAATGTTCATCTCTTTCAATTACACCTGGTAATAATTCTGTTTGAGCAAAATCTCTCGCAGCCTGCTGAATCATCAATTGCTCTTCGTTTAATTTGAAATCCATAATCTAAAATATAATGTTTTGAATTTATGATAAAATAAGTTGTCAAATGTACTTATTTATTAGCACTTTTTCAATAACTATTTGTAATTTTAACCCATGTTTAAGCAGAACTATAACGTTATCGGAGTTATGTCGGGAACTTCATTAGATGGAGTGGATTTGGCTCATGTTAAATTTTTAAAAAAGGACAAGTGGACCTATGAAATTTTAGAAACAGAAACTATTTCATATTCAGAAGAGTGGCTTTTAATTTTAAAATCGGCAGTCAATTTTTCTTCAACTGAACTAAGTCAATTAAATGTTGATTATTCCCATTTGTTAGCTCAAATGATTAATAATTTTATTTTTAAAAATAAGACCAAAGACATTGATGCAGTTTGTAGCCATGGCCATACTATTTTACATAAACCAAATCTTCGATATACGCTACAAATAGGAAACTTACCGATTATTTCAATATTAACTAAACAAAATGTAGTTTGTGATTTTAGAGTCCAAGATGTCGAATTTGGTGGTCAAGGAGCACCCTTAGTTCCGATTGGAGACCAATTACTTTTTTCTGAATTTGATTATTGTTTGAATTTAGGAGGTTTTTCAAATATTTCATTTGATGAAAATGGTACAAGAATTGCATTTGATATTTCTCCTGTAAACACAGTTTTGAACTTTTATTCTAACTCTTTAGGGTTTAATTATGACAATAAAGGTGAAATAGCAAAATCTGGGAATTTGAATTTAGAATTGTTCCAAAAGCTTAATGAATTGGAATTTTATAGTTCAGATTATCCTAAATCGTTAGGAATTGAATTTGTAAATGAATTTGTCTTACCTCTAATTGAGTTATTCAAAATTCCTACAAAGGACAAGTTGAACACTTTTGCAGAGCATGTCGCTTTACAAATAAGTAGAATTGTTACAAAAAAAAGCGCCTCTTTGTTAATATCAGGAGGAGGGGTTTATAATGATTTTTTAATTCAAAGAATAAAGTTTTATTTACCTAAAAATAAGATAGTTATTCCAGATAAGAAAGAAATAGAATTTAAAGAAGCTTTGATTTTTGCTTTTTTAGGAGTTTTGAAATTGAGAGATGAAACTAATGTTTTAAGAAGTGCGACTGGAGCAAAACAAGATCATAGTTCAGGAAAAATTTATCTAAAATAAACTTAAAGTATTGATATTAAGACTTGTTTTCGGTTTATATGTTATTAAAATACTAAAAAAATATGAATGCTTTATGTAGTCATACAGATTATGTATATTTGTTGAATTACAATTTAAAAGAATTAATGAAAGATTTATTACAAAAATTTGAAAATAAAGAACCAGAAATAGTTTTTAATTGGAAAGATCCTGAAACGGAGGCTGAAGGTTGGACGGTAATCAACTCATTAAGAGGTGGTGCAGCTGGTGGTGGAACTAGAATGAGAAAGGGTTTAGATATGAACGAAGTTCTTTCTTTAGCTAAAACAATGGAAGTGAAATTTTCTGTTTCTGGACCAGCGATTGGTGGTGCAAAATCAGGAATTAATTTTGACCCAAGTGACCCAAGAAAAAAAGGTGTTTTAGAGCGCTGGTATAAAGCGGTTTCTCCTTTATTAAAAAATTATTACGGAACGGGTGGAGATTTAAACGTTGATGAAATTCACGAAGTAATTCCAATGACAGAAGAATGTGGTGTTTGGCATCCTCAAGAAGGTGTTTTTAACGGACATTTTAGACCAACTGAAGCTGATAAAATTAATAGAATCGGACAATTACGTCAAGGTGTAATTAAGGTTATTGAAAACCCTAATTTTTCTCCTGATGTTTCCCGTAAATATACTGTAGCCGACATGATTACTGGTTATGGCGTTGCAGAAGCTGTTCGTCATTATTACGCTATTTATGGTGGAGATGTAAAAGGAAAAAAAGCAATTGTTCAAGGTTTTGGAAATGTAGGGTCAGCAGCAGCTTTTTATCTAGCAGAAATGGGTGCAAAAGTAGTTGGAATTATAGATAGGGATGGGGGTTTAATTAATGAAGAAGGATTTACTTTTGAAGAAATTAGACAATTATTCTTAAACAAAGACGGAAACAAATTAGTAGCTGAAAATATGATTCCTTTTGAAGAAATCAACAAGAAAATTTGGAATATTGAAGCTCAAATATTTGCTCCTTGTGCAGCATCACGTTTGGTTCAAAAATCACAAATAGACGAAATGATTGCTTCAGGTTTGGAAGTAATTTCTTGTGGAGCTAATGTTCCTTTTGCTGACAAAGCAATTTTCTTTGGACCAATTATGGAGGAAACAGACAAACAAATAAGTTTAATTCCAGATTTTATTTCAAACTGTGGAATGGCTAGAGTATTTGCTTATTTTATGGAGAAAAAGGTTCAAATGACCGATGAAGCTATTTTTTCAGATACTTCATCAATAATAAAAAATGCAATTCAAAAAGCACATAATCTTAATTCTGATAAGAAAGACATTAGTGCAACCGCTTTCGAAATTGCATTAAAACAATTAATTTAAAAATAATAAAACAAAAAAATGGAAGCAATTTTAATCATAATATTCATTGTTGGATATTTAGCTATTGCATTAGAACATAATATAAAAGTAGATAAACTTGTGCCAGCTCTTGCCATGATGGCGATTTTATGGGCAATTATTGCTGTTGCTCATTTAGATGTTTTTGAAGTAAATACTGTTACAAAGTCATTAGACCTGCATCATTTAGAAGGGGTGCTACTTCATCATTTAGGAAAAACAGCAGAAATTTTAGTCTTTTTATTAGGAGCAATGACAATTGTTGAAATCATTGATTATTTTGATGGATTTTCAACAATCAAATCTTATGTAAAGACTAAGCGTAAAGTTAATTTACTTTGGTTGTTTACAA
>NZ_CAXBFR010000176.1:0-4245 GCF_963975005.1 uncultured Flavobacterium sp. | reverse complement strand
CATCATCTGAAGCAGGTGCTATATCTGTTTCAATTTTATAAATTTCATGGTCTAATTCATCATATTTATCAAATAAATTTTTAAAATGACTGTCTTCAACTTTTAATGTATGAATCTTCTCTTCAAACTTTGGGAATGCTTCTGCTAAATTATGTTTTTTAATCATATCTATTGGTTTTAATTTTTTTATAAAGTTACTTTTTAAAACCCTAAAAAAATATGATAAATATCAGGTATAAAAAAAGCCCCATAATAAATGAGGCTCTTTAAAATTACTAGTAATGTAATCTTAGTCTGTAACTTTTTGATTAGCATTTGGTCTATTGGTAACAGAAGTTTGAATTAATTCATATGTTCCATTATTTGGTTTTAATAAGTAAACAGCTTTAGCACCATTTGTAAAAGCCATTCTGTTATTGTTAGAAATCATTTCAACGTCTTTTTTTTCTACTATTTTATCATTTTCAACAAAAATGATTTTAAAATCAATATTATCTGTTTTTGTAGAAGTAAATTTTACATTTGATAAGGGACTTTGATTCATTTTAACACCATCAATGAAAACTGTAAATAATTTTGAATCTTCGGTATAAACTTCCACTTCATTAGATTGTGCTTGCATAAAATAAGCAAACAAAATAAAGGCAAATGAAAATATAATTTTTGTTTTCATAATTTAATTTTTATTAGTGTCTTTAAAAAAGTAAAGATATAAAAAAATCTATTTACTTGTTTTTTTTAGGATAAATATCTAATTTTAAATTATTAATTTTAAATGAATTATACTTACATATATGAATCAAAGATTAGATCTAACAATTGAAAAGCCTTGTTCAGAAAATTTTAAAGAATTTATTTCTACAGGAAAAGGTGGTTTTTGCAATTCATGCAATAAAGAAGTAATAGATTTTAGTATTATGAATGATGCTGAAATAGTAAAGTACTTTAATTCTAACAAAGAAAAAACTTGTGGTAACTTTCGTAAAGATCAATTAAAAATATATTTAGATTATCAGCCATCATATTTAAATAATAAATTTAATTTTTTGAATAAAAGTGTATTGGGTTTTTCTATAGTGTCACTTTTGTCTTTCAATTATGGATTTACACAAGATAAAAAATTAGACTCAACTTTTCATAAATCACAAAATTATGATTTAAATAAAAAAAAATCGGATACTATTATAAAACCTATGAAAATTATAGTAAAAGGTAAAGTTTCTGATGAGCTAGGACCTCTAGCAGGAGCTAGTGTTGTAATAAAAAACACAATTATTGGAGTAACAACTGATTTTGATGGTAATTTTGTATTTAAAGAACCAATAGATAAAGATGCAATATTAATATTAAGTTTTGTTGGTTTTAAAAAAGTTGAGTTCAAAGCTTCTGAAGCAAATGATATTACTTTACTGTCATCTATGGAGTCATGTGATTTTATCATGATGGGAGAAGTTTCAACTAATAAAGTATACAAATCTAATTGTACTTTTTTACAAAAAATATCTGGATTTTTTAAAAATGATTAAAAATATACTACTATACTTATCTTTATTTGTTACAATAATTGGTAATGCCCAATTAGCAGATTTTGAAAATGTTGATTTTAGAGAAGCAGATAAAGTAGCCATCAGTCTTTATGGTAATGATCTTAAAAGTTTACCAATATTAGCGTATAATTTAACTCATTCATTGCCTTCTGATGTGGAAAAATTTAGAGCAATATTTATGTGGGTTTCAACAAATATTGAAAACGATTATAAATATTATTTAAAGAATGCCAAAGAACGGAACAGATTAAAAAAAGATAGCGTTGCTCTTAAAGTTTGGAATAAGGAGTTTAGTGTAAAGGTTTTTAAAAAATTATTAAAGGAACAAAAAACGGTTTGTACGGGTTATGCTTATTTAATAAAAGAGTTATCAAATTTAGCCAACATTGAGTGTGAAATGATTGATGGTTATGGACGTACAGTAAATGACAATAATAAAGAGCCTTATATTCCTAATCATTCTTGGAATGCTGTTAAGTTGAATAATAAATGGTATTTGTGTGATGCTACTTGGGCAAGTGGTGTTTTTGATTTAGATAAATATGATTTTGAATTTCATTATAATAATGGTTACTTTTTATCTAATCCAGAAATGTTTGCCACAAATCATTTTCCTCTAGATAGTAGGTGGTTGTTGACTGAAAAAGAAAACAAACTTAGTCAATTTCTAAAAGCTCCATTTGTCTATAGAGACGCATTTAAATATGAAATAATGTCCTTAGAACCTTCAGTTATGTTTCTTGAAGTAAATCAATATTACGAGGTGTCTTTTGTACTGAAAGATAGAGTGTCAATTGATATAGATGCTATTAGTGTTGAACTTGTTTCAGGAAGTTATAATAAATCAACCAAACCTAGTGTAATTAGAAATGAAGATGGATTTATTGAATTAAAATATTTATTCAACGCTAGAGGTGACTATGATGTGCATATAAAGTTAAATGAAGACTATCTATTTACATATGTTGTAAAAGTGAAAAGGGAAAAAAAATAACTTTTTTCCCTTTTTCTATTTTATTAAACTAATAATTTACTTTTAGACAATTGGTTCAGCATACAAATCAAATTCTGTAGCATCAGTAATTTTTAACATTACAAAATCTCCTGTTTTTAAATAGAATTTTGAAGCATCAATTAAAACTTCATTATCTACATCTGGACTGTCAAATTCGGTTCTACCAATAAAATGTTGACCTTCTTTTCTGTCAATCACACATTTAAAAGTCTGACCAATTTTTTCCTGATTCAAATCCCAAGAAATTTGTGCCTGAATATCCATAATTTTAAGAGAACGGGCTTGTTTGACATCTTCTGGAACATCATCTACTAAATTATAAGCATGTGTGTTTTCTTCGTGAGAATAAGTAAAACAACCTAATCTTTCAAAACGCATTTCTTCAACCCAGTTTTTCAAAATTCGAAAATCTTCTTCAGTTTCTCCCGGATAACCAACAATTAATGTTGTACGAATTGCCATTTCTGGAACAGCTTTTCTAAAGTCTTTTAATAAATTAGTTGTTTTCTCATAAGTAGTTCCTCTTCGCATTGATTTCAGAACGCTATCAGAAATATGTTGTAACGGAATATCAATATAATTACAGATTTTTGGTTCGCGTTTCATCAATTCCAAAACTTCCATCGGAAATCCTGTTGGAAATGCATAATGCAAACGAATCCATTCAATTCCTTCAACTTTTACCAAATTTTCTAGTAATTCAGCTAAATTTCTTTTTTTGTAAATATCTAAACCGTAATATGTTAAATCTTGAGCAATTAAAATCAACTCTTTAACTCCGTTTTTAGCTAATTTCTCAGCTTCAATAACTAAATGTTCAATAGGAGTAGAGACGTGTTTACCACGCATTAATGGAATGGCACAAAAACTACAAGGTCTATCACAACCTTCTGCAATTTTTAAATACGCATAATTTTTTGGAGTTGTAGTTAAACGTTCACCAATCAATTCGTGTTTGTAATCTGCACCTAATGCTTTTAATAATAAAGGTAATTCAGTTGTACCAAAAAATTGATCTATATTCGGAATTTCTTTTTCTAAATCCGGCTTATATCGTTCAGATAAACAGCCAGTTACGAAAACTTTATCAACTAAACCTCTTTCTTTTTTATCAGCATATTCTAAAATCATATTTACTGATTCTTCCTTTGCATTGTCGATAAAACCACAAGTGTTGATTACGATGATATTTCCTTCATCTTCTTTAGCTTCATGCGTTACTTCTTTGCCATTGGCTTTTAATTGACCCATTAAAACTTCACTATCATAGACGTTTTTTGAACATCCTAGCGTAATAACATTGATTTTATTTTTCTTTAACGATTTGGTTCTCATAGAATTGAAAGTTTATTTCTGAGTTTTGGAGTGCAAAATTACGCTTTTTAAATGTAATTGTTTTGGTTTGAGTAATATTTATGATTTTCTTTATTAACATAACTATTTCAAATAAAAAAAAACTACTTCATTTGAAGTAGTTTTTAGATTTTTTATAAGTAATTTTTAAAAGGTTACAGTGTAACTTAAGCTTACAGTATCATTTTTATTATTGATTCTAGCTTGATCATTCATTCCAGATGAAATAAAACTTTGACTGTAATTTCTATGGGTGTTTGCGTAAGATAAATCAATTCTAGCATTATTAAAGCTGTATCCTAAACCACCAGAATATCCAATTAAATCTCC
>NZ_CAXBFR010000175.1:0-4252 GCF_963975005.1 uncultured Flavobacterium sp. | reverse complement strand
ATTAGTTGGCAGTTTATTTTCTGATTTTCTTTAACCACATGGGCACATAGATTTTTTTACTTCTTAATTACCTTTAGCACTTGTTTATTGTTATTAATATCTATTACATGCAGCATATAACATCCTGAATCTAATACACTACAATCAATTGTGTTATTTGAGGGTGATAAGATTCCTTGTTTTATGATTCTACCTTGTAGATTATACATAGTATAGTTTGAAGGTTCTTTGATATCAATAGTTAGAATATCGTTTACTGGGTTTGGATAAAAGTTTAAACCTTGTTCTTTATCAAAATTATCGGTACTTGCCGTAGAACAGGGAGTTGTTGCATATTTTGCTATAAAAAAATCGGTTTGTGAACCTTCGTTGATTAATGTAGTACCATTTATAGTTAAATGATGACCAAAACCACCTCCAATTATATAATCACCAGATGAGTCTACTGCTAATGCTGAACCGTTATCTTCATAACCTACATCACCAGATATTTTATTTAAACCAATACAATCACCTGTTACAGTATTAAAACGAGCAAATAGAATTTCAGTACCTTCATTTGAATTAGAGACAAACATACTTTGTGTTCCCCAAGTATAATTAGGACCAAAACATGAACTTACTAATCCTATTTCAGTTCCATTTATTGCTAAACCAGTACCTTCGTACACACCAATTCCCTGAGAAACTGAACTCCATAAGACATTTGAACCATTAGGATTTAATTTAATAAGATAAGATTTAGCATATAAAGTAGCGCTTGAAACACCCATAAATGAGCCAACATTGTTCCCATCTAATTTACCCGCAAAATAAATATTGTTTAAATTATCAGTAACTAAGTCATATGATTGAAAACTTAATCCATTTGCACCAACAGCATCTTGCTGATGCCATAATTTCTGACCATTTACATCATAACTGGCAATAAAAAAAGAACCCGTTATTGTATCAGTTCCTAAAGTTGCAGAAGCTGTTCCTGAATTCGATTTATTAGCGGTCAGGTAATACTGACCTGTTTGAGGATTGCGATAAAAACGCAAAGTTTGTCCAAAGGCACCACTAACTGAAAAGTCCATAAGAGTAGCACTTATAAAAGCACCAGTAGTATCGTATTTAAACACAAAAAATTTTGTGGTTGATTCTGTGCTTGTAAATGCTCCATTTGCATAAGTGCCCGGTGGTATAGCTACAAACCAATAACTATTACCTAAAGAATCTACTTCAAGACCTAGAGAACCAGTTTGACTAAATCCAACACTAATACTAACAGAGCTGCTTTGAGGACGTTTAAACCACTGCATTACTCCATTAGTGTTAAATTTTACTAAAAAAATCAAACTACAATCTTGTGGAGTTTGAGAAATAATAACATCTCCTTCAATTTGAGCAGGATATGATGTGTTGGTCTGACAGTTACCAAATTTACCTGCCACATATACATTACCTAACCCATCTGTTGATAAATGCATAGTTTCAAATCCTTGCCCTCCTATAGTTTTAGACCATCTATAAGAGCCATCACAACTAAAACTACTTAAAACATAATCAAATTCTAATTGACTGTCAAAATAAGGCCTTGTATTAGTATCAACATCTAAACCTGCACTGGTAACTCTTGAAATAGTATAAATATTGTTATTTGTATCGGTAACTATTTTCATAGATTCTTCTGCCCTAATAGTTAATCATCCTGAAGAAATACTATTGTTTCCTCCTCCACGTTTTCCCCATTGAAAGGATTGGCTAAAGGTTAGGTTACTTATTATTAATGTTAGGAGTAGTAGTTTTTTCATATACTTGAAAATCAGTTTATTGTTGCAATATAATAATTTTATCCGAAAAATAATACATAAAAGTGTTCAGTTATTAGTTGGCAGTTTATTTTCTGATTTTCTTTAACCACATGGGCACATAGATTTTACTTTGTGTTTCAGTCGTTTTACTATAAAAAGAAAACATAGCTATTACTCGTTTAAATGACTCATGAGTAAAAAAAAACACCTCCAAATTGGAAGTGTTTTTATATTTGATTTATTAGAAAATTATTTTCCTAACATACCATCTTTTAAATCATCATCAGCTGGTTTTTTACCTAACCAAATTCCGAATAATGCCTTTTTGAAATCATATCCATCAATAGAACCTTTTTTTGCTCCATTTTTATAAACATGAACTTCATTTCCATCATACATAATGATAAAAACATCTCCTTTAGTTATTTTGTCTTTGAAGAAACCTTTAAATTTATCAATTTTTGTTTTTAAAGAAGCTGTATTTTTATTGGTTGCATTTTCAAAACCTTCATTAACTGCATTGATCATTTTTTCAGAAGTAATCATTCCAGAAACAATGTTTAATTTTATGGCTGCAGCATCTTTACTATCAATCACATCTTGACCATTTGTTGTCTTTTTAGTAGTATATAAAGATCCAACATAAAGATCCATCCAAAATTTCTCTCTAATTCCTGCACCGTTTAAAGTAAGGTTTTTTCCGTCTAGAGAAAGTTTATCATCCACTTTTACTCCAGAAACTGTTTTTTGCGCATTCATTGAAAATGTTGCGATAACTACTAATAATAAGGCTAAAATCTGCTTTTTCATGTTTATTGGTTTTAATTTTTGTTAAATATATAAATTTTTTCTTTTCAATTTGTTAATTGCAGCATTTAATTCGAATCCTAATAAAAGAACCATACAGTTGATCCATATGTAAAACATAAGTACAAGAAGTGTGCCAATGGAACCATATAATTCGTTATAACGAGCAAATTTTTCTACATAAATACCAAAAATATAAGAGGAAAGTATAATTAAAATTGTAGTAAATATAGCTCCTGAACTAATGAATTTAATGTTTGTAGTTTCCTTAGTTCCATATTTATATAAGGTAGAAGTCGTAATTAAAATCATTAAAATTACAAATGCATATCTTCCCCATTCTATTAATGAAATATTATCTGAAAAATAATCTTGAATTTTAATTTTTTGAATAAAGACTTCAAAAACAATAATAGCAGCAACTGTAATTAACAAAAGAAATGATAGAATTAAAGACAAAGCTAACGAAATTAAATATTGCCTAAAATATCCACGCGTTAATGTAATATGTTCGCTCATTTCAAAACCTCCTAAAATAGCATTTACACCATTGGTCATTAAGAAAATCGATAAAATAAATCCCGTTGAAAGTAAGCCTTGATAACTGTTGTTTAAAATATCCATTATGATTTTATCAATAGCTTCAAAAGTATTTGGAGGAACATTTTGAGCAATAAAATTAATAAAATCGACTTGAAAATCTTTTATAGGAATGTAAGGAATCAAATTCAGAATAAATAAAGCAAAAGGAAACAAAGCCATAAAAAAACTAAATGCTATAGCACTAGCTCTGTATGAAAATGCCCCTTTAAAAATTCCTAAAATATATAACTCAAGGATATCATAAAGTGACATTCCTTCTATTAAGGACTTAAATTTTATCTCTTTGGTAAAACGAACTAATTGTCTTACAACAGGGATTTTTTCGAGTTTTTGTTCTATTAATTCTGACATAAATTTATAAAGCCTTTAAGCTTAAATCTAAGTTATAAACTGAATGCGTTAAAGCACCAGATGAAATATAATCAACTCCACACAAAGCATACTCACGAATGGTTTTTTCGTTGATATTTCCAGATGATTCGGTTAGACATTTATCCCCAATAAATGCTACGGCTTTCTTGGTTGTTTCAAAATCAAAGTTATCTAATAAAATTCTATAAACGCCACCAGCTTCTATAATTTGTTCGACTTCATTCATATCTCTAGCTTCTACAATAATTTTTAAGTCTTTATTATTGTCTTTTAAATAATGTTTAGTTTTTTCAATGGCTTGAGCAATTCCTCCAGCAAAATCAATATGGTTGTCTTTCAGCATAATCATATCATACAAAGCAAAACGATGATTTTCTCCACCACCAATTTTGACAGCCCATTTTTCGGTAGCTCGAAAGCCTGGAGTTGTTTTTCTAGTATCTAATATTTTTGCTTTTGCATCACCAATTAAACCTACAAACATTCGCGTTTTTGTAGCAATTGCACTCATGCGTTGCATTGAATTTAAGACCAAACGTTCGGCCTTTAAAATCGATTGTGATCTTCCTGAAACATGAAAAACGATATCACCATACTTCACTTTTTCACCATCATTGATAAATGTTTCCAGTTCCATATCTGAATCCACGTAATTGAAAATCATTTTGGCAAAT
>NZ_CAXBFR010000174.1:0-4364 GCF_963975005.1 uncultured Flavobacterium sp. | reverse complement strand
AATTTTATTGGAATTAATGAGATCATAAGCATATATGTTGCCCAAAATAGTTCCTATTTCCTCTTGTTTTCTATATTTTAAATTATGAATTAGTTCTTGAGCGACACCTTTAGCATGAAAATATAACATGGCAGTAGCTTGTTCAACAGGTAAAATGCCATAAAATTTACTCATAATTTCATTGTTATCAATTATATGATGATAAGTGTAAGGTAAGCTATGTCTACATTTAACACAAATAACAGATTCATTGTTCAGCAACAATGAGTTGCAACCATTACACAGTTTTGGAAAAAATAAATTGACTAAAGCTTTTACCATTTAAAAAATTTAAATTAAAGATAAATAATCTTCTTTAATATTCTTATATAATTTTTTACTTTTGCATCATTATGGCAAAACAAGAAGATTTATTTAAGAACGTAGTTTCGCACGCTAAAGAATATGGATTTATTTTTCCGTCAAGCGAAATATATGATGGTTTGAGTGCAGTTTATGATTACGCTCAAAATGGTGTAGAATTAAAAAAGAATATTAGAGAATATTGGTGGAAAGCCATGGTGCAAATGCATGAAAACATCGTAGGACTAGATTCTTCAATATTTATGCATCCAACAACATGGAAAGCTTCTGGTCACGTGGATGCATTTTCTGATCCATTAATTGACAATAAGGATTCTAAAAAAAGATATCGTGCAGATGTTTTGATTGAAGATTATGCTGAAAAAATAAACATCAAAGCACAAAAAGAAATTGAAAAAGCTAAAACTCGTTTTGGAGATGCTTTTAATGAAGAAGAGTTTGTAACTACTAACGAAAGAGTTAAAGGATATTTAGAACAGAAAAATACTATTTTACAACGTTTAGCTCGTTCTCTTGAAAAAGAAGATTTAGCAGATGTAAAATCTTTGATTGAAGAATTAGGCATTGCTTGTCCGGATTCAGGCTCTAAGAACTGGACAGAAGTTCGCCAATTTAACTTAATGTTTGCTACAAAAATTGGTGCTTCTGCTGATACAGCAATGGATTTATATTTGCGACCAGAAACAGCTCAAGGTATTTTCGTAAATTTCTTAAACGTACAAAAAACAGGTAGAATGAAAATTCCATTTGGAATTGCTCAAACTGGTAAAGCGTTCAGAAATGAAATTGTTGCAAGACAATTTATATTTAGAATGCGTGAATTTGAACAAATGGAAATGCAGTTTTTTGTAAAGCCAGGTGAAGAAATGCAATATTATGATTATTGGAAAGACACTCGTTTAAAATGGCATTTATCATTAGGTTTAGGAAAAGAGAATTATCGTTTTCACGATCATGAAAAATTGGCACATTATGCAAACGCTGCTGCTGACATAGAATTCAACTTCCCATTTGGATTTAAAGAATTAGAAGGAATTCACTCAAGAACTGATTTCGATTTGAAAGCACATGAAAAATTTTCAGGTAAAAAATTACAGTTTTTTGATAATGAAACAAATGCAAGTTACGTTCCATATGTAGTTGAAACTTCTGTTGGTTTAGACAGAATGTTTTTAGCGGTTTTTTCACAAGCCTTACAAGAGGAAACGTTAGAAGACGGTTCAACTAGAACTGTTTTACGATTACCTTCTGTATTAGCTCCTACAAAAGCAGCTGTTTTGCCTTTAGTTAAAAAAGATGGTTTACCAGAAATCGCAAAAGATATCATAGAAGAACTTAAATGGGATTTTAATGTAACTTATGATGAAAAAGATGCTGTTGGAAGACGTTATAGACGTCAAGATGCACTTGGAACTCCATTTTGCATTACAGTTGATCATCAAACGTTAGAAGACAGAACTGTAACTATTAGGCATAGAGATACTATGAAACAAGAGCGAGTTACTATTTCAGATTTAAGACAAATCATTGCAGATGAAGTTTCAATTCGTAATTGGTTAATGAAAATGTAACTTTTATGCTTAATATATTTTGTAAGACTCGCTATTTAGCGAGTCTTTTTTTTAGTTATTAACAAAACACTTTTTTTGGTTTCCTTTTGTTGTTATTTTTAAGTTTTTATGCATATTATGGTGTTTAAAACTCATTTTGTCGACATATAACTTAAAAAAAGCAAAAAAGAGACTAAAGCAATTTAAAGCAAAATTAAATTATTTGTGTGTTTTGACCTTGTTTTGATGTGAATGGGCGGTTTATTAACACAATTTGCCACTTGTTAACATTTTTTGTTTAAAAAAGAGAATTACGGTTTTACCTTTTTCACATGAAAATTAACTAATATTGTTATCAGTAAAACCATGAATTTTACCCTTTAAACTACTATTTCTAAATAATCATTAAGGTTATTGGCATTAGACATATGACATATAAATATATTATAATTGACGGTGACTATCAAAGTAACATGCTTTTGCAAAATCATGTTAATGCTTTGGGGGATTTTAATTTCTCTGGTTATGTAAACAATGCATCCGATGGATTGAATCTAATTTTAGAAGAAACACCAGATGTAGTTTTTTTAGGGACAAACCTTGCTGATTCTTCAACTGAAAGTAATTTTACTTTAGTAAATGAATTATATAAGTATATGGTAGTTTTGCCAAAGATAGTTGTGATTTCAAATACAAAGGAAGTTGCCTATGAAGCAATGAAATATGATGTGTATGACTTTATTTTAAAACCTTTTAAGAAAATTGATATTATTAAAACAGTATTAAAATTTAAAAAAGAAAATGGTTTTTCATTGTTCTTAAATCAAATAAAAACAAATCAAATACAGGAAAACCTACCTGTTGTAAGCCAATCTTTTGTTAATCAACCAAAGACAGAAGTTGAAGGAAAATACGATTTTAAGAAAAATGGGATTGAAAAAGAAATAGCTAAAGTTGATTTTCAATTTGACACGGAAGAAATCAAGAATGAATTATTAGCAATTGTAAAACAGGGTTTTGAATCAAATACGCTTGCTGTACTAGCAGAACCAGTTGTAGAACAAAAAAACAATATACTTTGTGTAAAGTCTTATGGAGATTATAGATTTATAGAATTTGATGATATTGTTTATTTAAAAGCAGACAACAATTCAACAGACATTATGTTAGACACAGGTGATAGTGTTACGGCTTTTAAAACATTAAAATACTTTGAAAGCTCATTGCCAAATGATTTTATGCGAATTCACAACAGTCACATCATAAACGTAAAATTTGTTTCTAGAATACATTTAGGTAATTCAGACTGTTATTTGAATAAAGGAAAGATAAAACTCCCTTTTTCTAAGTCATACAAAGATAATATTAATGCTATTATTGAATTATATGCTTCTAATGAGTCCAAAGACGACTAGATAGTTTGTAATACAATTCAAAAAGGGCATTTAACTCATGTTTGTGGCTATATTACAAATACGAGACATAACACTTATGCCTATTCATAAAAACTTATCTATTTTTACATTGTTCTATTAGAATAAGCAAACTTGTGCTTGTTTTTTGAGTGAGCTACGTTCTTACCTATTAATTTTATTAATATTTATATATGTCTTTAAAAAGGCTGCTTGTATTATTCAGGTAGCCTTTTTGATTTTTACAAAAAACGAAATTTTTATGAATCTTTCTTAAACTAAAGGCAATTAAAAGAGAAGTTGAAATAGAATATTTTTTTTAATTCCTAAAAAAACATTTACACTTTGCACTATAAAATAATAAAATTTATAAAAAACTAATATTTATGCTCAAGTTTAAAAAGTGTCTTTAGATAAGTAAATTTATTTAGTAACTTTCTGTCTAATGACTAATTTAATTTTCCAAAAAAAAATTAAAAACAACAACTATTTTTCGTTCAAATACAATAAATGACGTTTATAAACTTTTTGAGTAAGAAAAAACCTAAAATAAATATATTAATATGTTAAAAAACTGCAGTAAATTTATCGTTAAAAAGAATTAATGTACCCTTTTTCTTATTTAATACACAAAGATTTGCCTTTAAAATAAATATGCTTCTCACCTAAAATAGACATCTACCAACCTAAGGGCTAAGTTTACATCAAACAAAAACAAAAAAATAAACCTTAAATTATTTATTATGAAAAAATTTATTGCAACCTTAGCTATAGTTCTATTTACAGTAGTACTTACTTCTTACAACACTAACGGTGATGACCAAATCGCTGGAGATACAAATTCTACACAAATGCAAGAGCCTGGTCAAACAACCGGAGCAGGAGTTGGAGCTGCTGGTGAAGTTGTAATCTAATATTATAATTAATTTTTATTAAAAGTGCTATGTATTAAAAATACATAGCACTTTTTTTTTATTTTAGCCATAATGGATTCTAATGTGCAAAAATTAATATTTTTTATATTTCTTTTATTTTCTTT
>NZ_CAXBFR010000173.1:0-4374 GCF_963975005.1 uncultured Flavobacterium sp. | reverse complement strand
TGATGATGAAAAAAAATTTAAAGTAAGATATCAAGCTCCTCCTTTAGCACAAATGATCAGAACTTTAGCTTCAGAAGGTGAAATACCTGATTTACCAATTATTTTGTGCTCAACAGAAGATAAAGTGAAAGATTCTTTTAATAGAGATTTTACTAGTCATGATTTATTTGATTGGACATTTTTAAAAGATGATATTGATGAAGAAACTATTAATAAAATAGTTTCTTTAATTAGTGGTTATCAGATTTTGAATAAAAACAAAAAAGATTTTTCTACTTCTTTAGGTAGAGATTATAATGAATTAGACCAAAGAATTTTATCAAGATTCATTATTGAAGATAATCCACCTACTCATGAAATAGCTAGAGTAATATTCAAAGATATTGTGCAACCTACAGGTTTGTTAATTAATGAACGTACACTAGCCGCCAGGTTAGGTGTTGATATGTCAAAAAATGTAGAATATTGGAATGCATTTATTGATAAATATTTTTCTAAAACAAAGTATGATGGAGTTTTTCATACAAGTTGGAATAGATGGTGGAATGATAGAGTAAATGATGTTTTTGAAGAAATCACTAATGAAAACCTTGCCAGTTTAGATGCTAATTCAAGAGTTTCATTATTAATTGAAAAAACAGAATTTAAGGATTTGATAGTTGCAGAACCAATAGAGCTTTTTGAAAGCAATAATTATTGGAATATCTGTGAAATAACAGGCATGCCACTTGACCCATTTGAAGGGTTTAAAATTAGTGGAAAAGATGAGCCAAAACCTTGGCAAGATTATTCATTTGTATCTTTATTAGCAATAGCAACAAAACCAAAATTGATTAAAAAGAATGGAATAAAAATACATCCAAGTGATTTAGACAGATTAAGACTTGAAAGAATAAAAATAGATTAAATGACAATCGATTCAAATAATAAAAGTTATCGATTGAAATTAGCCGATGAATTGACTTTACTGCAAAGAGCATTAGAGAAATGTTCAATAAGTCATAAATCAATTGGATCAATCGATAGAGCTAGAAAACAACTTAAAGATGATAATATATTACCTCCAACAAAATTGGATGAAAAATCAAAAAAAATGGTTGGAACTCCTTTAAGTTGGGGTTATAAAATAAGTGGTTTTAGTATAGAAATAGATGTTTCTAATAATATTCAATTTCCAAAAACCGTAAAAAAAGCAATTTTAGATTTTAGTATAAATCTAAATGGTGAGTATTTTGATTCTTCTAAAGAATTTAAAGACCCTTTTAAACATTTAGAATTTAACATTATCGTTCAAGGAAAATCTAGAAAGCAAAAAGACCATATTCTTTCTTATCATTTAGATAGGCATATTGAAGGAGGAAACCCTTCAAACGAAGTACATCCAATATATCATTTTCAAATGGGAGGAAGGAAGTTAGATGGATATAATGGAAACGGTAAAAACTTTGGAAATCAATTAATACTTGATAACCCAAGATTCATGCACTATCCTATGGATTTCATATCTGGTTTAGACTTTGTTTTCTCAAATTTCGCACCTGATTTATGGCGTAAACTAAAAAGAGACCCAAGATATTTAAAAGTACTTGGAAGTGCACAAGAAAGAACCTTAAAACCATTTATTGCAAGTTTGGCTAATCATTTTGGGTTTCATACAATTAATAATGATTGGAATACAAAAGATATTTGTCCTCAAATAATATGAATAAGTCTAAATTAAATAAATTTTTAAATAACTACTCTAAAGAAATATTGGAAGTAGATAGATTGCTAGTTTCTTCTTTTTTAAATTCTAATAATATTAATATAGTACAGAATGTTTTTATTAATAATTACTTAATTAGCAATATAGACGAAGATTATTCTGATTTTCTAGATTTTAACTCAAAAATTAAAATAAAGACACTAGAAGATTTAATTTCTGCTTTTGAATTTGTGATATCGCCAGAAGACAAAGTTATTACAGGAGCTGTTTACACGCCTGAAAATATACGAGACTATATCATAGAAAGCACTTTTAATAAATGGGAAGGAAATATTGAAGATGTAATTTGTGCTGATATTGCATGTGGTTGTGGTGGTTTTCTTTTAACAGTTTCTAATTATATCAAAAATAATAGTAATAAAGATTTCAATGAAATTTATAGTGAAAATTTATTTGGTATCGACATTGCAACTTATAGCATTAATAGAGCAAAAATACTTTTAAGTTTAAATGCCATAATACAAGGAGAGGACGCTAATTTTAATTTTAACTTTCATACGGGAAACACTTTAAATTTTGATATTAATAATGCATTTAATAACCCTATTGATAGTTTCGATATTATCGTTGGAAATCCTCCTTATGTATGCTCTAGAAATATGGATGAAGAATCTTTATCGCTAGTAAAAAACTGGAGTGTTGGCAATAGTGGTCATCCAGATTTATATATTCCTTTCTTTGAAATTGGTGTTGAAAATCTAGCTCCGAATGGAGTTTTAGGTTACATAACAGTCAATTCTTTCTTTAAAAGTATAAATGGTAGAGCATTACGGAAATATATTTCTAACAAAAAACTATCATTTAAAATTGTTGATTTCGGAGGCGAGCAAATATTTGAAGCATATAACACTTATACTTGTTTATGTTTTATCACAAATGACACTTCTGATGGAATCTATTATAAAAGAAAGGAAAGTAAATCACTATTTGAAATAAATGAAAATGATTTTTATTTTATTGGATATGAAAATATGGATGATTGGAATGGTTGGAATTTAGTTGATAACGAATATGCGGAAAAGTTAATATCAATAATAGAAAGTACAGGAATTCATTTTTTTGATAAATATCAAACAAGAAATGGTATAGCTACACTTAAAAATAAAGTTTTTAAGTTCACACCAGTTAGAGAAGACAATGAGTTTTATTATAGAAAAGAAAAAGGGGAGGAGGAAGTTGGAATTGAAAGAGGAATTTGTCGTTCAATTATTAATTCCAATAGTATTGAAAATCAAGAATCATTATTAGCAAATCGAGAAGTTATCATTTTTCCTTACTATTATGTCAATGAAGTCAGAATAGTGATTCCAGAAGATGACTTTAGAACGAATTTCCCAAGTGCTTATAATTATTTAGAAAATAATATAGATGTACTTTCAAAACGAGACAAAGGAAAAAGAGATTACGAAGCTTGGTATGCATACGGAAGAACACAATCCTTAGATATAAAAGGACTTAAATTGTTTTTTCCACACATAACAGATTCTCCAAATTTTGTTATTACAGAAGATAGAGATTTACTTTTTTATAACGGTTTAGCTGCGTTTTCAGAAGATATTAATGAATTAAGAATACTGAAATCCATTTTAGAAACAGATATATTCTGGTTTTATATATCACAAACAAGTAAATATTATATTTCTAATCATAGATCAATAAGTAAAAACTATATTAAGAAGTTTGGTATTCCAGAGTTTTCTACAGATGAAAAAAATTACATATTGAATCATCATGATAAAGAAGATATAAAGTTCTTAATTGAATCTAAATATTATAACAGACTTGATATAATAGAGAATCAAACAAAGCTTGAGAATAAAACAAGAATTCCTGTTTAATATTATGTAAAATAGGATCTTGATGTAAAACTTGGCCTCATAAAATTTTGGTTAAAACAATAGGAGAAATGAGCGTGCATATTTTAGGGGTTTAGTACTACAGTTTCTTAAGAATTTCAATTATACAAGGGATTTCAAAGCAATGTAAATGAGTTCTAATGTTTCCTAAAATATAGCGAATGAGCCGTAAATTGTTTCCAAAAGTTTATGCAGCCTTGAATTTTTGTTTCTTTTGTTTCAAGACAAAAGATAATGAAAGATTAAAAAAAAGGATTAATTGAAGTTCTATAGTTAACAAGTGCTAAGAATTTTATTTTTCTTAAAATTTTAGCTCTTGTGGCAATCCACGAGAATCTCGTAAAATTTTTTATTACGTACATTTTATCGAATACGCGATTTTTAATAAGAGCAAAAAGGTTAGCTTTTATTTTGGCGTTGGCAAGCGTTGGATAATTGTGTGTAAAATAAATTGCCAGAGCAATTTGATTTTATAAAACAATCGAGCGCTTGGTAGCGGCTATTTTACATAACGGCTAATTATAGATACAAATGTTTTTAAACGCTGCGAAGCAAACCGCTTATTAGTTTAATGACCCAAGTTCCAATTATTCTTATGAAAACGAATGGTTCTGGGATATTTTACATAATACTACATTATAGCTATCAAATGGAAACAATGCCCTAAACTACATAATGAACATTTGTACTATAATTTGCATTATGTAAAATAGAAATATTATAGAAGTCCCCACTACTATGTAATACCTCCGC
>NZ_CAXBFR010000172.1:0-4424 GCF_963975005.1 uncultured Flavobacterium sp. | reverse complement strand
AATCATAGAGGTTTTTCCGAAGGAAAAACCAAGCCCAAGCCATTGAACAAAACCGCTGTTGTGCACAGGCTTTTATGACGATTTGTTATATTTTTCAATTATTTTTTTTAGTTTTTCAGATATTTCTGTTTGAGATTTAGATTTTATAATTTCTAATGGATTTTGCCAATCTTCATTTCCAATTATTGATATTTTAAAACAACCTTTATTATTAGATAAATCACCATACCAACCTAAATCAAGAGTTATATTTTTACTTTCTAAATGAATTTGTAATAAGTCTTCTGATAAATAATAGAAACTTAAGCTTTCTTCAAACACCAAATTTGGATCATATGAATAAAATTCATTTTTGATAATTTCAAATGAGTTTGGGAAATTAGAAAATTGTTTTGTGAATTCCATTAAGCAAATTATTTACTTTTCATTCTATTTAAAGCTTCGTCAAATTCGTCTTTTCTATCAGCCTTAACATTACCATAAATTATTGAAAAGCCATTATATTTTTCTTCTCTTGCATATTCACCTTCTTTAATATTTTTTTGCTTATGTAATTCTGCGTCTCCACACATAAATGATATATAGCTTTTGTCAGGATAAATATAAGTTTGTATGAATCCTTTATCAATATCAAGTCTATCAGGTGTATTCCAATTTTTAGGAAGTATTAATTCAATAGTTTTTCCATTACATTCAGTAACTTTTGATATTCCAAGTATAATTGAATCATTTTTATCTTGAGCTATACAGTTATTCAGAAAAAAAGAAAAAAATATTAATATGTAATTGAATTTTTTCATCTTAAAATATATTTATTTACATCGTTTTTTTCGCTTGTGCACAACGTTCTGCGGCTTGAAGCAGTTGCGTAAATTTAACACTTAATTTCACAAGTACAAAACTCCTAATGAATTTTTGGAGAAAATTCAAACAAAGACCAAGCCAAGCAATTGCTACAAACCGTTGTTGTAGGCAGTACTTCTTGTGAAAAACACTTATCAATTCCAACGATTTAGGCATTTTCTTTCGGCAGTTCGGTAGTTTTCTAAAAATGTATGACATATATCTAAAAATGTATGACATAATTCTTCTGATGTATGACATAAATCTAAAAATGTATGACATAATTCTCTTGATGTATGGGAGTTTTCTAAATTAGTACGTTATATTTCTTTTGATGTATCGCATATATCTAAATGAGGTAGCAAGAAATCTAAATAGGGTAGGGAACTATCTAAATAAAAACAACAAAAGACTTATTGCTCATGCAATAAGTCTTTTTGTATTAACTAATTATATTTAAAAATTGATTTATTATTGTTTTATTAAAGTATATACACCAACAGGAACTGTTATGTGTTCAGGTAAATTATCACCTTCTACAGTTATAGATAATGTTTCATATAAAGTAGCTTTAATTACTTGAACACCGTTTTCAACTTTATATCTTAATACAATTAAAGCATGCACATGTGTTCTTGTTGGGTCTGTAAAGAAAAGTTGAACTCTGCGCTCATTTGGTATACAATCATCACAAATTGGAAAATCATTATTGTCTTGAATAAATAAATTTCCAGTAATATTATTTCCTAAAGAAATTGTTGTATTTAAGTTTGACGTTGTATTTATTATTTCTACATTGTTTTCTTTGTATTTGTATTCCCCAACTAAAAAATCAGTGTAAATATCTTCAAAATCATAATAAATATGTGTTCTTTTTTGTAATATTATTGTAAACTCTTTATTGCCTACAACTGATTTCCAAGTGCCCTCATAGTTATTAAAATCATTAAAAGTATCGGCACAATAAGAACCACTTGGCAAATCGTTAGCAGAGTCATAATTTTGTAACGAATATTGTGCTTTGCAAGAAATACTTAAAAGCACTAGTATGTATATATATATTTTCATTTTTTTAAATTTAGTTACAGGCATCTTCACTTATGCCATTTAATTTTGTACTGTCTAAGGTTAATTTTTTCCAATTATTTTGATTAATTGGTGATGTAGAAATTCTGTATAAAGAAACATTAAAATTTAGATTAGAGTCATTAGGGTTATTTATAAAGTCTAAAAATACTTTGGCAAAATCAAGTTGGTTTGTAAGTCCTTCTTTTTTTATTTTCTTAAATTCCATTTGGATTTTTAAGTTTAATCTTTTCCAATTATTATTTAGATAAGCACATTTAGTTTTAAAAGCTGCAATATCATTTGGCACAACTGCATAGGCATATCCATTAACAACCATTGTATTAAAAAATATGGTTGGGTTATAATAATTATCTGGATGATCTGGTGGAGCAGGAACAAATGAATTAGCCATTTTGCAAATAACTAACAAGTCACCTGGATCGAACATTGGATCAATACCTAAATTGTGAACATGGAGCGCTCCAAAACTTTTTTGTCCAACTTTAACTTTAACCATTCCTTGAGAACCATAAGCTTTTCTAAGTGTTACACTTTCATTAGGAGCTATGTCAAGCATAAAAGAAGCTTCATCAGAAACATTACCCATAGGAGTATTTGCTATTTCATCTTCTAATTCATACAAAGCGCTTTGAATATTAGGTTTGTTTTTTAAATCATTTAACTCTTCGCAAGGAGTTTCCTGTTCTTCTTCGTTATCAATTTCTGTACAAGTTGGACAACTAGTTGGAGAAGTAGAGCCATTGCCATGAATATTAGGGTCTGAACCATCATAAGTTGATGGTCCATTTGGGTCTGGTCCACCACCACCACTAGTACTGGTGCTTGATCCTCCATCACCCCAGTTGCCTGTTACTGATGTTCCTAATGGGCTTAACAGATAGAAAACAGTGGTTGAGCAACCAGCTTCATAATTAGAATTTTCGGGATTACCACCACAGTAACATGTTTGGTCTTGGGCACATGGACAAGTAACATATGTAACACTTATACTTTGTCTATTAGTAGAGCTTGTCCCGCTTAATGTTAATGTTATTGTTTCGTCAATACCATCTTCCATAATTTCTCTTTCAGTTTTTGAAACACTTTTTAAAACATTATATTTAATAATATACCCAATACTGTTGTCAATTATTTGGTCATACAAAACTAAATTTTCAAGTTGACCATCAATATTTTCATCTCTTATTATTTGGAGAGTGTAAGTTGTTTTGCCATCATATTCAATTATTTTAACTGGTGTATCTATAATTGTAAAACCATAAGTGTCTTCAACTATTGTCCTACCAAATTCGTTAGTTTTTGTGACTTTCTTTTTTGGAATTCTTTTTACAGCTTGATTAAACAAGTTTGTTTTAATTAACTCGTTGTATTTAACTTGTTCAATTTTAAATTTTTCGCTATGATTATGATTTTTAATTAAATCTTCTTCATAAGCACAAGATAAAATAATTATACTCAAAATAAAAGAGAGTAAAAATTTAATGTTTCTGTTTTTTTTCATGTAAACGTTGTTTTTAGTTAATATTAATTTTTCGCAATTTTTGTCCGAGTATTGCCTACAACGTTTAGTGGCTTTATAAAGTGGCTTTGATTAGACACTAACCAAAACAAATATAGACAAATTTTCGACTCATAGAGGTTTTTTCGAAGGAAAAACCAAGCCCAAGCCATTTTATAAAACCATTGTTAGCAAACGTGATTTAGTAAAAAATAATTGTTTCATCAGTAAGTTCGCTAAATTCATTTGTTAAGCCCAAATCTTTAATGAAAAGCATTTCTAAATTTTTTTTAATTTCATTTTTATTGAAGCTTTTTGAATTTCTACGAGTTTCAATATAATTTTCAAGCATCATATTTGTAGAAAGTTCACCAACAGTTGTAACTGAAAATTTTGTAGATGTTTTATCTGAAATTTTCATCAATATTATTGTAAGTAAAATTCCGTAAAGACTATATTTCAAATTAATAAAAATCATTGCAATTGAAATTATCAATAAAATAAAAAGAGTAAAAACAATTACTTTAGAAACTGAAAAAGCTTTAAGGTTTAAGTTCAAATCTTTTTCAATTAATAAAATCTTATTTCTTCTGTTTCTTGGAAATAATTTTTCCAAAGTAGTACTGGGTGAAATTTCTGTTTCTAAAGTATCTGTAACTTTAGCAATAGCATTTTTCAATTTGTAAAAAGCTTGTTGTGAAGAACAATCATTTTCTTCTTCTAAATTTATTTTTGAGATTACAAGATTTGATATTTCTCCAAAAGTTTTTAATTTTCTCAATTCATTAGGTAGAAATACAATATTATAAGACTTTTCAATCTTTTTTAAAACATCTTCGATATCTTCAATATCACTATTAATTTCTTTAGATTTCATAGTTAAATTTTAGTTCAAACGCACATGTTTGCTAACGTTTTGCGGCTTTGTTTCAGTGGCTTTGATTAAGCACTGACCAAAACAAATATAAAACAAAATTACGAATCATAGAGGTTT
>NZ_CAXBFR010000171.1:0-4593 GCF_963975005.1 uncultured Flavobacterium sp. | reverse complement strand
CAAACAATCAAAAAACGAACAATCATGAAATCAATTAAAATGAAAACAATCAAAAAACAAATCGGATTAAAAGTGGCTTGTGTAGCCTTTGCATTAGTATCAAGTATAACATATGCACAAAACGCAGATTCTAAAACAACAACACAGCGAGATGGCTTTATTATTGAATTTTCAGTAGGTGGAGGTCTAATCAGTTTAGAAGATAGTGAAGGTATTCAAACGTTCGACACATCTCAAGGAACGTTTGTTTTTCCAGATGTAAAGTTGGGCTATATGTTGAATGAAAATCTTGCCATAACTGCCGCTATGCCAGGAAACATATACGAATTTAAAGATAATGACAGGAACTTTGGAGGCTTTATTCCATCGCTACAATATTGGGTAAAAGATAGATGGTGGATTCATGGTGGAGTTGGTTTAGCAATAGATTCACCAGCACTATATGATATTGAAGACGATGTAAATGATGATTGGAATTTTGGTACTGCCATAATGGTAAGTTCAGGTTACGAAATTTATAAAAAGAAAAACTTCGCACTTAATGTACAGTCAAAGCAAACTATGAAAAATTTGACATTTGTAATTTTATATATTCTTCTTTCAGGAGTACAAACCACATTTGGACAGAATGAAACAGATATTATAGTAGGAAGTAAGTTCGTTATTAAATCTAATATTTTAGATGAAGAAAGAACCTGTTTAATAAGTCTTCCTGATTCATACAATAATTCATCTGAAGTTGATAAAAAATATCCAGTTATCATATTATTGGATGGATATACTCATTTTAAAACAGCATCTGGAATAGTACATTTTATGAGTTCTAATAGGAATCGAAACAATTTAATGCCTGAAAGTATTATTATAGCCATAGAGAATGTTGACCGAGAACGAGATTTTACAGTTACAAAAATTAAGACCAAACGACCGAATAATATGGGAGGTGGAAGGATTTTTTTGAATTTCATTGAGAAAGAACTAGTACCTTATATTGATAAAAAGTATAAGACAGAACCGTTTAGAACTCTTGTTGGGCACTCTTTAGGAGGACTACTTACACTAAATTCCTATATGGATGAAAATAGCGTATTCAATGCTTACATTTCTATAGACCCAAGTATTTGGTGGAATGAGGAGATGATGAAAAACAAAGTTGATTCTATTTCCTCAATATCATTAGATAAAAAACTTTATATCGCTACTGCCAATCAAGGAGAGGCTAATTACGAAAGGAATAAACAAAGACACGACTCTCTTAATACTTTAATAACAAAGAAATCGGATAAACCTCTAAATATCGAAATAGAATATTTTGAAAAAGAAAACCATCGCTCTGTACCATTAGTAGCTTTATACGAAGGGTTAAAATATATTAATCAAGAGGAATGATTTCGAAGCTGGTAATATCAACAAATACGTTTGGTAACACCGTAAATAATTTATTGCTGGCTTTTTGCCTACTTGCGAAAGTCCTTGCGGACTTTCTTGGTCGGTAATTAGTTGCTTAAAACACGCAACAAACCATATACAAACACGTTGTGTGCCATTAGGGCAAAACTGTAACAATTACTCTTATACAGAGTCAGAATTAGTATAAAATAATAAAAATAAATCATCTATGATTGCAAATACAGAACAAAAAAGATTAATTAAGACAGCTAGAATAACTGGCTTATGGTATTTAATGATGGCTATTACAGGAATTCTAGGGTTTATGGTCTTTCATTCTCAAATATTTGTGTCTGGTAATCCTGAACAAACGCTAACAAATTTAGTAGAATTAGAATCTACAGCAAGAATTAGGTTGCTATTAGAATTTGGTATAGTAATTTCTCAGGCACTTACCGCAGTTTGGTTTTTCAAATTATTTAAAGATAATTATGAATGGGAAGCTTGGACTCTAGGTATATGGGGAATGGTAAATGCTTTAGCCATTATGATAAGTGCAATTTCAATCGCCTCAGCAATAGGTATTGCAAATTCTGAAATAAGTGCTATGGAAGACAAAGTTTTACTAATTCAGGTTTTTCAAAATATTATTTCGAATGCTTGGGGTATTGGTGGCCTATTTTTCGGGTTATGGCTATTTCCAATGGGATACATAGTTATCAAATCTAAAAGGATGCCTGTCTGGTTAGGGAGAGTTATTATTTTAGGTGGTATAGGCTATCTAATTTCTACAGTTATACACTACGCAGGAATTGATTTTAGCTTCAATAGATTTCTTACTCTACCTGCAACCATTGGAGAATTTTGGATGATTGGTTATTTACTAATTTTTGGCATAAGACCTAGCCATAAGTAAAATTAAATTAAAACGGAACACAACAGTGGTAACCGTTGCACAATTCAAAATCTTGAGAAATGATTGGTTTTTCAGATTCCAAACAATTCATAAGCTCATGATTTTGAGGCGTAATTGTATTTCTCATTTGATAAAAGTAACTTGATTGATTGAAAAATGTAGTTGTGCAACAGGCACAGTGGCTATAAGTAATTGATTTTCTCTCCTACTTCTGAAAATCCTCACGAATTTTTAGTTTGGTTTATACTTCCAACGTTAAGTGCTTATCCACGAAACTACTCATAGCCGAGATCGTTGTGGGTAATGAGAAAAATTGAACTTACTTGAATAAAATTAAACAAAAAATGATAAATAAAAGTTTTGAAAAAGCAAAAGAGCAAAGCAAATTATTAGAAAATGATTTGTATAAGAATCCTCATAAGTATCGCGTATTAACGGGAGATAGACCTACAGGTAATTTGCATCTTGGACACTATTTTGGCTCAATTATAAACCGATTAAAATTACAAAGCTTAGGAATTGAGACTTATATTTTAATTGCTGATTATCAAGTGTTGACAGATAGAAATGTTTTTAATGAAATTTCAAAATTCACCTATGAACTAACTTTGGACTATTTAGCCTGTGGATTAGACCCTGAAAATTATAAAACTCATATTTTTCCACATAGTCATATTCCTGAATTAAATCAACTAACTATTCCATTTCTGACATTAGTTTCCAGTTCAGAATTAAACAAAAATCCAACTGTTAAAGAAGAAATTACTGCTTCAGGACTGAGTAATATTAATGCAGGAATGTATATCTATCCAGTTCATCAAGCTGCTGACATTTTGTTTTGTAAAAGTAATGTGGTTCCTGTTGGAAAAGATCAATTACCTCATATAGAATTAACTCGGAAAATTGCAAAGCGCTTTAATAGCAAATTCAATAAAAATATTTTTACAGAACCAGTTGCACTTTTTACTGATAACCCTACTATTCATGGGTTAGACGGTATTCAAAAAATGAGTAAAAGTCGCAACAATTCAATTATGATAAAGTCAACAGCTGACGAAACAGCAAAACTAATAAAATCTGCCAAAACTGATTCAAGTCGTTACATATCTTACGACCCCGAAAACAGACCAGAGGTTTCCAACTTACTTAAGTTAGCTTCCTTATGTTCAGATAAAAGTCCAACAGATATTGCTGATAATATTGGCGACCAAGGTTCAGGAAAACTTAAACAGCTAACAGAAGAAGCCATAAACACATATTTTGAGCCTATTAGAAAAAAAAGAATAGAGCTTGAAAAAAATAAAGATTATGTCAGGGATATTTTGCTTAAAGGTATAAGTAAAGCGAGAGAAACAGCTATTGGAACGTTGAGTGAAGTCACTGAGGCAATGAATATGAAAATATAATAGCACTACATCCAGCAAAGAACTGAAATCGGACTCGATTCAATCTTTTTATTTTGAAAGAATAGATTTGATTTTGAATGGAATCTCAAAGAACAAATAAAGCGAACGGAAGCATTTCAAAAAAACAAAATAACTAAAACCATTATTTAATTCTACTTTTTCAAGAAGGTAAACTTCATACAAATATCAATCCATAATCATCATTAATCAAAAAAACATCATCATGAAAAAAACTTTAATTACCTTGACCTTGTGCGGACTAACATTAATCGCTAAAGCTCAAAACACAAGTGTAGAAAAATCAATATTCGGATTACAAACTGGAGTTCTAGGAATCTGGGCATATAATGAAGCAAAACTATCAAATACCGTAGCACTGAGAACAGAGCTCGGTTTTGATTTTGGTATTTGGGAATCTACGTTTTATGACGATTATGATTCTCCATTTCTACTAACACCTGTAATAGTTGTGGAGCCAAGATTCTATTACAACCTCAAAAAACGCTCAGAGAACTCAAAACCAACTGATGGAAATAGTGGCAATTTTATTGCTTTAAAAATGGGTTATCATCCAGAATTGGCGCTGTTCAATACTGACGATGCTCCTTTAGTAAGTGATTTCTCCATTATACCCACTTGGGGAATTAGAAGAAATTTAGGGAAACACTTTAATTATGAAGCAGGTCTTGGTGCAGGATTTAGTTACACATTTGCTAAACGCGCTGGTTATTTAGAGAACAAAAGTGAAATGGAATTAAACATGCACTTGCGTATAGGGTATAAATTTTAGCAAAAACAATTCTGAATTTGACGAAACCTGTCCAAGCTTAACGCCAAATGGAAATTATTTCTTTTTTCAAAGGAGCTACGGATCTAATAAAG
>NZ_CAXBFR010000170.1:0-4773 GCF_963975005.1 uncultured Flavobacterium sp. | reverse complement strand
CCCAACAATTGGTACTTTACAACCGGTTTTAAATTCTTATTGGTTAATGATTCACGTGGCTGTAATTGTAGCCAGTTATGGGCCGTTTACTTTGGCTATGATGCTTGGATTAGTTGCTTTATTCCTAATGATTTTCACAACAGAAAAGAATAAAGAAAGAATGAAGTTAAGCATTCAAGAATTAACCTATATTAATGAATTAGCCTTAACAGTTGGATTAGTAATGTTGACTATTGGAAATTTCCTTGGTGGTCAATGGGCCAATGAAAGTTGGGGAAGATATTGGGGATGGGATCCAAAAGAAACTTGGGCTTTAATTAGTATTATGATTTATGCTTTTGTGATTCATGCTAGATTTGTTCCTGCATTGAGAGGATTATGGGTTTATAATTTTATGAGTGTTTTAGCTTTTGCATCAATCTTAATGACCTATTTTGGTGTGAATTTCCATTTAAGTGGAATGCATTCTTATGCTTCAGGAGAAAAACAAAACGTGACATATTATTTTTATATTTTAGGAATTGTTTTGGTAATAGCCTTTTTTGCACTTGTTAAGTACAGAAAATTTTATAAAAAGTAATTTACATTAAAGATTTCTTAAAAAATTCATTAGCTAAATTTTTTTTCGTAAATTTGGTTTATATGATTAAAATGAATTACTTACTTTTTATTCTATTTTTCGGTTTTTTATTAAAACCAGTAGATTCTTATGGATGTAATTCTTCAAATCAAACCACAACTAAGAAAGCTTGTTGTGAATTAACTAAAGATTCTCAACAAGAAAATAATCAAGTTGAAAAGTCTTGTTGTAAAAAAAACAATTCTAAAAAGAAATCATGTGATGGCAGTTGTAATAATACAAATTGTAGTTTCGCTCCAGGATTTTCAAGTATAATACCTATTCTTTCCTTTAAAATTAATTCTTCAATAGAAAGAATTGTTTCTAAAAAAGAAAATTTTTTCTATTTAGAAAAAAATATTCCTACACACTATTTTAGTATTTGGTGTCCTCCTAAAATAAGCTAAATGTTTTTGTATAGCCAATCTTATGGCTTATTCTCATTGGATTTTTAACTAATGAGCAATAGTTTATTTACAAATAATTTAAAATATTATATAAATGAAATCAATAAAAAAAATATTGATGCTGACTGTTATGTTAGTATCATTCACATCAAGTTACGCACAAATTAAAAATGTTACAACAGAACAAGTTAAAATTTATGGAAACTGTGGCATGTGCCAAAAAACAATTGAAAAAGCAGGAAATATCAAAAACATTTCTTCAGTAGATTGGGATAAAGAAACAAAAATGGCAACATTAATTTTTGATACAAAGGCAACTAATAAAGATGAAATATTAAAACGAATAGCTTTAGCAGGTTATGACAGTGATGCTTTTTTAGCTCCTGATGATGCATACAATAAGCTTCCTGGTTGTTGCCAATATGAAAGAGAGGCAAAATCTCCAGTAAAAAAAGAAATGAAAGCAAATATGGAAGAAAAGATGGAGGCAAATCATAACGAAATGAAATCATCAGAAACACAAAATGTAAATCAATTGGATGCAGTTTATGAAAACTATTTTGCAGTGAAAGATGCTTTAGTAAAAACTGATGGTAAAGAAGCATCTGCAATAGCTAAGGAATTATTGACTTCATTAGATGTAGTTAAAATGGGCGAATTGAAAATGGATGTTCACATGGTTTGGATGAAAGTCATGAAAGATTTAAAAGATGATGCAACTATAATCTCTCAAAGTACTGATATTAAAAAACAAAGAGATGCATTTGATACACTTTCTGAAAATATCTACAAATTAATCAAAGTTTCTAAAGCCGAAACAACAGTTTATTTTCAACATTGTCCAATGGCAAATGATGGAAAAGGTGCTAATTGGTTGAGTAAAGAAAATGAAGTTAAAAACCCTTATTACGGTTCTAAGATGCTAAGTTGTGGAAAAGTGGTTGAAACTATCAAATAGATTTCATTATGAGATTGTTATGTGAATTATATAACAATCTCATTTAATCTTTAAACTAGTTTCTATTTACTTTTTTTATATTTAATCAACTACAAAAACAGAATTAATATGGAAACAAATCACACTAACAAAAATCAAAACCCATATCCTAAATTTGCATTAATAATGGCTGTATCTTTTGTCATTATGTATCTAGTAATGTTTTTAAATGTTGCTGAATTCGATCATGTTATAAACAGTTTAACTCGTGTTTATATGACAACTTTAATGATAGCTACCATGGCAATTAGTATGTTGTTATTTATGTGGAAAATGTATCCTATTCGTAAAATTAATTTAGGAATTATTGCTTTTGCTGCTTTTACATTTTTTGGAACGCTTTATTTATTGCGAACACAAACTCCAATTAGTGATGTACAATGGATGAAAGCTATGATACCACATCATTCATCAGCAATAATGACTAGTAGCAATGTAGATTTTAAAGATTCAGAAGTTAAAAAATTGGCTGATGATATTATCATTGCACAAGAAAGAGAAATCAAGCAAATGAAAGAAATGATCAATCGTTTAGAAAACAAATAAAATGACACATAAATATACTATCAACGGAATGACTTGTTCAGGTTGTGAAAATAAAGTTCAAACGGATTTGTCTAAAGTTAAAAACATAACAAAAGTTGAAGTTTCTAAAGAAAAAAGTGAGGCTATAATTGAAATGTCAAAACATGTTGAACTTGATGATCTACAAAATGCTTTAGGAGGAAAAGACAGTAAATATCAAATTTCATTGCCTGATTCTCATTCACAAAGTGTACCAAAAACAGCTTGTTGTTCCACAGATAAAAATGAACACAAATCAAACCAACACAGCAATCAACCCGGAAAATACTATTGCCCGATGCATTGCGAAGGCGACAAAGTCTATAATAAGGCAGGTGATTGTCCTGTTTGTGGAATGGATCTGGTAAAAGAACCAACTCATATCTTTTCAACTCAATATACTTGTCCAATGCACCCTGAAATAATTCGAGATGAACCAGGAAGTTGCCCTATTTGTGGAATGGATTTAGTACCTATGGAACCAACTGATTCCGAAGAAGATAAGACATATGATAAGCTTTGGCATAAAATGAAAATTGCGATGCTTTTCAGTATTCCAGTTTTTATTATTTCTATGTCAGATATGATTCCAAATAATCCTTTATACCAATTGATGGATTTAGAAAAATGGAATTGGATTCAATTTATTTTAACCATTCCAGTTGTATTTTATGCTTGTTGGATGTTTTTTGAACGAGCTTGGAAATCCATAATTAATAGGAATTTAAATATGTTCACCTTAATCGGAATTGGAACAGGAGTTGCCTTTGTATTTAGTATTATTGGTTTGCTTTTTCCTGATGTTTTTCCAGATCAATTTAAAACATCAGAAGGAACGGTTCATCTGTATTTTGAAGCAACAGCTGTTGTATTGACTTTAGTTTTGTTAGGGCAATTACTTGAAGCAAAAGCACACAGCAGAACTAGTGGAGCAATAAAAGAATTATTGAAATTAGCACCAACGGAAGCAACTTTAGTGGTTGATGGACAAGAAAAAGTAATTTCCATACATAATATTAATAAAGGTGATATACTTCGAGTAAAACCAGGTGAAAAAATTCCAGTTGACGGAAAAATTACTGAAGGAACTAGTACGATTGATGAATCAATGATTACAGGAGAACCTATTCCAGTAGATAAAAATACTGAAGATTTGGTAAGTTCTGGAACTATAAACGGAACCAAATCGTTTTTAATGATTGCTGAAAAAGTAGGTTCAGAAACACTACTATCACAAATAGTTCAAATGGTTTCTGATGCTAGTCGTTCAAGAGCACCTATTCAGAATTTAGTTGATAAAGTAGCTAAATACTTTGTACCCATTGTTGTTCTTGTTTCTGTTATTACCTTTTTTGCTTGGTGGGTATTTGGACCAGAACCTAAATTGGTTTACGGATTTGTAAATGCTATTGCAGTTTTAATCATTGCTTGTCCTTGTGCATTAGGTTTAGCAACACCAATGTCTGTTATGGTTGGAGTAGGTAAAGGAGCCAAGTTAGGGGTCTTAATCAAAAACGCTGAAGCCATAGAAAAAATGGATAAAATTGACGTGTTAATCACAGATAAAACAGGAACATTAACAGAAGGAAAACCATCAGTAGAGAAAATTGTAGTAAAAAATGGAGATGAAAAGGAAGTTTTAGGAAAAATAGCTTCTTTAAATCAAAACAGTGAACATCCTTTAGCTACAGCAGTTATTAACTTTGCTAAATCAAAAGAGGTTTCTTTTTCTAAAGTAGATAACTTTGAATCCGTTACCGGAAAAGGAGTTGTTGGCTTCATTGGAAAGGAGAAAATAAGTTTAGGAAACAAGAAATTATTAGAACAAGAAAAAATTGATATTTCAAGTATTGAGCAAGAGGTAATTTCGGAACAAAAATTGGGTAAAACGGTTTCCTATATTGCTATTGATAATAGAGTAGTAGGTTATATCACGATTACTGATGCTATTAAAAAGACAAGTTTTGAAGCTATTCAAGAATTAAAACGTCAAGATGTAGAAGTTATCATGTTAACGGGTGATAATGAAAATACAGCCAAAGCCGTTGCTTCTGAATTAAATCTTACGAATTTTAAAGCAAGTTGTTTGCCTCAAGACAAATTAGAATACATAAAAAAACTGCAAGCTCAAGGAAAAATTGTAGCTATGGCTGGTGATGGTATAAATGATGCTCCAGCATTAGCTC
>NZ_CAXBFR010000169.1:0-4787 GCF_963975005.1 uncultured Flavobacterium sp. | reverse complement strand
TATAAAAGCCAATCCTACAAGCAATAAACTTATCTTTTTCATAATGTTATATTTAATTAGTAATAACACTACAAACATACAATCACATTTTCTATTGCATTTTATAAGATTTCATCAATTTGTTATAGAATTTAAGTGCCACAAAAAAAGGACTTCTATATAGAAGTCCTTTTTTAATAAATATTTTTTTAAAACTTAATCTCTTGTAAAATCAAAACTTTGACCTTGTACATTTAGTTTAAAACTTTTCTTGTCTTCATTAAATTTAATTTCTAATCCTTGAGAAGTTTCAGCAAATGTTCCATTACCTTTGTCTTCTACTTCCATTTCTTGACCATTTCCGGTCATAATCATTTTATCTCCATCTTCAGAAATCCCAACTTTTACAGGAATTTGTTGACTAGAATAATCTCCAACATAAGCCGCATATTTACCAGGTTTTGGGGCTACAAATCCTTCTGATTTCCATACATTATTATCATCATTTGTATCTGGCAATAAATTCTCTGGGTCAATCGTTATTTTTGCAATTTCTTCTGTTGAGTCATGACTAAATGACCAACTTGTATTACGCTGCCAAACTTCAACAGGTAATTTTACTATTTCTTTTTTACCAGAAACCATTTCAATTTCCAAAGTAACAGGCATTGCCATTTTTTCAAAGTTCTCAATTGAAATAATAGCCCCATTTTTAGGGTCATTTTTATTGTATTTAACCCCAGTTATACCTTGATCTAATCTCCAATTATTCGTAATCCAACCTCTCCAAAACCAACCTAAATCTTCTCCAGAAGCATTTTCTATTGTTCTAAAGAAATCATCTGGTGTTGGGTGTTTAAAAGCCCATCTTTCCACATAAGTTCTAAACGCTCTATCAAAACGCTCTTGTCCTAATACTTCATTACGTAATAAGTCCAAAGCTGTACCCGGTTTCATATAAGCTAGGATACCTAGATTACGTTCTTTTAATCCATCTGGAGCAGTATAAACAGGTTCTAATGAAGGACTAGTCATCATCTCTGCCATTCTGTGCATGTTAAATTTTCTGTCTTTATATTCACCTGCATTAAAGTCTTCAGCACTTACTCCATTGATGAAAGTATTAAATCCTTCATCCATCCAAGCAAATTGTCTTTCGTTTGAACCCACAATCATTGGGAACCAAGCATGACCAAATTCGTGGTCTGTAACCCCCCATAAACTTGAACCTTTAGAAGTATATTTACAAAATACAATTCCAGGATATTCCATTCCACCTTCATTACCTGCAACATTTACAGCTGCTGGATAAGGATATTCGAACCATCTTTTTGAATAGCCTTCAATACTTGCTTTAGTATATTCTGTAGAACGACTCCAAGCTTTTTGACCTTCACTTTCAACTGGATAAGCAGAAATTGCCATAGCTTTTTTACCACTTGGTAAGTTGATACGAGCTGCATCAATAATAAATGCACTTGACGAGGCCCAAGCTACATCACGTGAATTAGTCATCTTAAATTTCCATGTTTTAGTTCCGTTAGCAGATAATTTTGCTAAATCATCAGAAGAACGAACCATTACAGTTGCTTCACTTTCTTTAGCTTTTGCCCAATTGGCTTGTTCAGAAGCACTCATAACTTGAGAAGCGTTTGTAATTTCACCAGAACAAACCACAAAATGATTAGAAGGTACGGTTATAGAAATTTCAAAATTTCCATATTCACAATAAAACTCTCCTGCTCCCAAATAAGGTTGTGTGTTCCATCCTCTAACATCATCATAAACTGCTACTTTTGGATACCATTGTGCTATTGTGAAAATTGTTCCGTTCTTAGTAGGTAAATATCCCATTCTATCAGAACCATATTCTGGAGAAACAAATGAAAAATCCATACTAACTTTTGCTTTTCCACCGTTTGGCTTTAAAGCATTATTTAAGTAAATTTTCATTCTTGTATCTGTAATTTCATATTTAACGGCTTTTCCGTCAACCATTACTTTAGAAACTTTTTGTCCACCATCAAATTCTTCCCCTTTAGCTCCATTTCTAGAACCACTAACAGGAACAACAGCGTTTCCACGAGAATCTTTAGCGAATAAGTTTTGATCTAAATACATCCAAATAAAACCTAACTGATCAGGACTATTATTGATATAAGTCATTTCAACCGAACCATCTATTTGTTTAGCAGCTTCATTTAAATTAGCTGTCAATTTATAATTAGCACTATTCTGCCAATATTTTGGACCAGGTTGTCCACTTGCAGAACGAAATTCCGTACCGTTTTTGGTGTAAAAATTAGGAGCAAAAGCATCTACATAACTGTATTTGTTTTCTTTTACTTCTTTGGTATCTTGTGCATAAGCACTAGAAAACCCAATACATAAAGCTACAATTGCAATAGCTTTTGAGAAAAAGTTTTTCATTGATATGATTTTTTGTTATTAATATTTCGAGTAATGATAAGCAAATTAACGAATTTTTTGGATAAGAATTGTAATATTTAGTATATTCACATCTTAAATATATGTTAATGCTTACACTAAATTTTAACCCATTTCCCATTTTAACATCTGAACGTTTACGTTTAAGAAGATTAACTGATAGTGATGTTAATGCAGTTTTTGAATTAAGAAGTAATCCAAAAACCATGAAATACATTCCAAGACCATTAGCTACTACTACTGATGAAGCTTTATTGCACATTAAAACGATTAACTATAATATTGATGCAAACACAGATATCAATTGGGCAGTTACCGAAAAAGACAATGACAAATGTATTGGAATTATGGGCTTCTTTAGAACCCAACCCGAAAATTACAGAACAGAATTAGGCTACATGATTCTACCAGAACATCATAACAAAGGATATGTTACTGAAGCTGTAAAAACCATCCTTAATTATGCCTTTAATGAACTTGACTTCAACTCTATAAAAGCTACAATTGATCCAGAAAACATAGCTTCTGAAAAAGTATTGCAAAAAAATGGTTTCATTAAAGAAGGACATTTAATTGAGAACTTCTTTTATAACGGGCAATTTATTGATAGTGTTATCTATTCCTTATTAAAACGAAATTTTAAAAAAATACAATGATAATTACGAGTAAAGATAACAACTATAGTGCATCAATTCATAGTAATGGTGCTGAGTTATTTGAATTTAAAAAAGACAAAATCAATTATATTTGGACAATAGATGAACAGTTTTGGAACAAGACTTCTCCTATTCTATTTCCAATTGTTGGTCGATTAAAAAATGATTCCTACACTTTAAATGGAATAGAATACAAACTTCCAAGACATGGTTTTGCAAGAGATTGTGAATTTGAAGTAGTTCATAAAAAAGAAAGTGAAGTCTTATTTTCATTAAGAGAAAGTCAAGAAACTTTAAAAATATTTCCTTTTGAATTTGAATTACAAATTAGATATACTTTAGTCGAAAGTAAACTGACTATTTCATATGAAGTAATAAATCATTCCGAAAACTCAATGCCTTTTAATATTGGTGCTCATCCAGCTTTTGCTATGAATGGTAATTTTGAAGATTATAGTTTACAATTCAATAAAGATGAAAATTTTGAAACACATCATTTAGAAAATGAACTATTTAATGGTAAAACTACTTTTGTAGAAAGTCATGAAGGAAACATTCCATTATCCTATTCTTTATTTGAAAAAGATGCTTTAGTCTTTAAACAATTAGAATCAAATGAAATAACTATAGTAAAAGGGAATTATACTTATTTGAAAATTGATTTTAAAAGTTTTCCTTTTTTAGGAATTTGGACAAAAAAAAATGCGCCATTCATCAGTATAGAACCATGGTATGGTCATGCTGACGAAAAAACATCTAATGGGAATATTTATACTAAAAAAGCCATCCAAGTTTTAAATCCAAAAGAAAATTTTAATGCTTGTTTTAGTATTGAAATTTCTTAAATTATAGAGTTATTGCTGTAAAGAATATTCTAATTAAAGTAGAATGCAAAAAGGATTGTATAAAACAATCCTTTTTATATTTAATATTAATCTTTAAATCTAGTCATCCTCACTTTTATCGGGCATAATGAATGCTCCATTACTTATCATTTGATTTTTTAGCTGAATAGTATCCAATTTTTGATTACTTGCAATTACTTGTTTATTGTAAGAGCACGATTTTAAAAATAGCACTAAAAAGAATAAGATAAATATATTTTTCATCATTAACTTTTATTAATTATTTTATTTAAAGCTACTAAGAAATATTTTGTAAATCTTATTCTTTTTAAAATAATCGATAAAGGTTGAACTTCAATCGACAAAATACATATTCAAACAAATAATTTGAATAAGATTCCCTATTAATTACAAAAAAGTAGTTATTGAACTGCTAATAAAGCATTTACATTTCCATAGCCAAATTGTGCATTTTTATTTGGATAATAAGCTGCTGATTGTTTCATTTTAGTAAACACTTGACTTCTTGTCCAAGTTGGATGTTTTGACCAAACTAAAGCTGCAATTCCTGCCGTGGTAGCGGTTGCAACAGAAGAACCACCTACATAATTTGATTGATTAGTGTAATAACTAAGAACTGGTGATGTGTTTCCTGTAGAAGAACGTTCCATTACTATTGTAAAATCAATTTCAGAACCAGAGTGGCAAACATCACATTTTTGATAATTTGAAGTATCTTTTAAACCTGTAACAGCAACAGTTTCTGACATCCAAGCTGGAAAAATAACTCCAACAAACGTGGTAAAACTTGTTGATGTTCCACCTGCACAGCAAATTAATTTTCATTTACTATGCGCAT
>NZ_CAXBFR010000168.1:0-4840 GCF_963975005.1 uncultured Flavobacterium sp. | reverse complement strand
CTTATACTGTAACTGTTACTGATGCGAATTCTTGTACAGCTACACAAAGTTTTACGATTACTGAGCCAACTGTACTTTCATTAACACCAGCTTCACAAACAAACATTGCTTGTAATGGTGGTTCAAATGGTACAGCAACAGTAAACACACCAACAGGTGGAACGGCTCCTTATACTTTTGATTGGACAGGTACTCCTACAGGAGATACAACAGCTTCAGTCACTGGCTTAATAGCAGGAACATGGATATGTACCGTTACAGACGCAAACGGATGTACGGTTACTCAAAGTTTTACAATTACAGAGCCAACAGCTTTGATTGCATCGATTGGTTCAACAACAGATGTTTCTTGTGTAGGCTTTTCAGATGGTTCAGCAACAGTTAGTGTAACAGGAGGAACAGCAGGATATACTTATTCATGGTCTCCTTCAGGAGGTTCAAATGCTACTGCAACAGGCTTAATGGACGGAATATATGTTGTTACTGTTACAGATGCAAATGGATGTACAACTACTCAATCGTTCACAATTGGAACAATAGTAGATGTTACTAATCCTACTATTTCAGCACCAGCTGCAATTAACACTACAACTAATTCAGGTTGTACTGCTACAGGGGTTGCTTTAGGAACACCAATAACTGCAGACAACTGTACAGTGGCAAGTGTGACTAATGATGCGCCATTAGCTTTCCCAATAGGAAACACAACAGTAACATGGACAGTAATAGATGGTTTAGGAAATACTGCAACGGCTACTCAAGTAGTAACAGTTCAAGATACTACTCTGCCAACAGTTATTACCCAGCCATTAACGGTTACTTTAGATGCTTCTGGAGAAGCAAGTATTACTGCGTCTCAGATAGACAATGGTTCAACGGATAACTGTACAATTGCAAGTATTACAATAGATATCGAAAACTTTAATTGTAATAACTTAGGTGCTAACACAGTGACTTTAACAGTTACAGATATTTATGGAAATATTGCGACACAAACTGCAATTGTTACGGTAATATCTACAGATGGAGATAATGACAATGATGGCATTAAAGATAATTGTGACGATGATGATGATAATGATGGAGTAATTGATATTGATGATAATTGTCCTTTAACTTATAATCCTGACCAAGCTGATAATGATAATGATGGTTTAGGAGATGTATGTGATGATGATGATGATAATGATGGAATTGATGATGTGGATGACAACTGTCCATTAACTTATAACCCATACCAAGAAGATAGAGATAATGATGGTATAGGAGATGTTTGTGATACGATAGAGATAAATATATCGCAAGCCATTACACCAAATGGAGATGGTATAAATGATACGTGGATGATTTACAATATTGAAAACCATCCAAATAATTATGTGCGTGTTTTCAACCGTTGGGGAGATTTAGTGTTTGAGGCTAGAAACTACCAAAATGATTGGGATGGACATTTTAAAAACAGATCTCAATCTTTACCAGATAGTGGTTCTTACTATTACCAAATTGATTTAGATGGTAATGGAACAATTTATGATGGTTGGGTTTATATCACTAAATAATTTTTAGAAATATGGAAATGCCGTGAGTTGTAAAACACAAAATCCAACGAGATTTTAATCATGGCATTACATATGAAAATGAAAAAACAATAAATATCTACACAATGAAAAAAACAATTATTCTAATAGCTCTTCTTTTACTAACAAGCAGTAGTCTATTGGCTCAACAAGAGAGTATTATTACTTTCTATAAAAATCATTTAAATTTAGTGAATCCTGCTTATGTAGGAGTGGAAGCAGAAAGTAGTATTCAGTCTACCATTAGAAGGCAATGGACAGGAGTAGAAAATGCTCCAGAGACTCAAGCTTTTTCTTTTATGGCCCCTTTAGGAGAAAAAAAATTCTCATTAGGACTTTCTTTTGTTCACGACAAAGTTTTTATTGAGAAACAAACTTTTTTTGCAATTGATTTATCTTACGATGTTAAATTATCAGACAAGTTAGATTTATTTATGGGTGTAAAAGTTGGAGGTAATAATTATGAAGTAAATACTAATGGATTACAAACCTATAACTTTGTTGTGGATCCAAGTTTACAATCCTTTTCAAGGTTTAATCCCAATATTGGAATGGGATTTTACTTAAAACATGACAAATACTATGTTTCTTTGTCTACCCCAAAAATGTTAAATACCGAAAGAGCAAGAAATGAGGATGGTTACGCTACTGTATCGACAGATCGTGTACACTTGTATATGTCAAGTGGATACAATTTTGAACTAAGTTCTTCAGTTGACTTATTGCCATCGGTGATGGTTCGTTATGTAAACGGAGCACCATTTTCAACTGACTTTACAGCAACAACCGTTTTCAATAACAAATTTGATCTTGGAGTAACCTACAGAACAGACAATTCGTTAGCAGGAATGGTTAAATTCACTATAAGCAAAAGATTACAATTAGGTTTTGCTTATGAATATATGATGCAAAGACAATTGTTAGCAAGAGCGAACAATACTAATGAATTTTACTTAAAATTTACTCTTTAAAGTGAAAAATTAAACATATAATTTTTATTGCATTTTTTATAAAGAAATTGGCATAATAAAAACCTCTAAAATAAAATTTAGAGGTTTTTTATTTTCTATATGTGTCGTGTCCTGAAATTGCAATATAAAGAAATACCCGAATGGATAGACATTAAGAAACACGCTCTGTAAATCTTAATCAGAAAGACCATAGAATATTTTTTAAATTGTAAATTATTTAAGAAATTGAACGAAGACTAATTTCAATTACAAAAAGTAAAAAATGATTATGATTTTCAATCTTACTCAACTATTGTATAATGGTTACGAAAAATTGGTAATTTTTATTGGAAAAATCAAACACCACTATTATGTCAAAATCTCCTGAGCAGAAAATAATGAAACTTGAAGTCAAAATTATTTATTAGAGGAGCAAAAAGAGCTTTTAGAACAAGAAGCTTTTGTTGCCGATAATAAAGCGATTTTTTTAATATAATGATTAATTTTAAAAGGAAAGAATATCAAATTGAAATATGAAAAAACTCATCACCCGAACAATCTGCATTTTTAAAGAACAACAACAGCAAACAGCAATGTTTGCCTGTGCTTTGTTTGGGTTATATATATATATATATATAGGTTTATTATCGAAAAATTAAAACAAGAATGCTTATACAGGATAAAGCCTTAATAATAGTTTTTATAGTTTAAGAAATTAGATAATTAATGCCCAGAATTGGGGCTATAAAGCTATATTTTATTTTAAATAATAAATTGAAAAAGTTAAAGACAGAAAGAGATAAATTTATCAATATATTAAGAGTAAATCATTTATTAATTGAACCAAAACGTTCGTATCATATAAAAACTAACTCACATCATCGCTTTATAAAGCATCAAAATCAAATTTTAGATTTAGAGATTAAACGTCCAGAACAGGTCTGGGTGTCAGATATAACATATATAGGAAAAAGAGAAAATCCTTGTTATTTAAGTTTAATAACAGATACTTATTCTAAAAAGATAATGGGTTATAATCTACCTGATAACATGAATACCGAAAGTAGTTTAGTAGCATTAAAAAATGCAGTAAAACAACTAAAAAATAAAGAAATATCACTCATACACCATTCAGATAGAGGATTACAATATTGCGCTAATAAATATCAAAAAATATTAACTAAAAACAATATAAAATGCAGTATGACTCAAAACTCCGATCCTTATGAAAATACTGTAGCAGAAAGAATAAATGGCATATTAAAACAAGAATTTAATATTGATAAGTATAATAAAGAACTTCCAATTATGAAGATTTTGGTTAAAAATGCAATAGATATCTATAATAACATAAGGCCTCATTATTCCAACTATATCTTAACTCCTAAACAAATGCATCAACAAGATAAAATTATATGTCTTCAAACTAAAGTGGACTTTTCCTAAGAGAGTATTTAGTTAATAATTCAAAGATAAATGTTTTTTTTGATTTGTTGTTAATTTTAATTTTTGGTACTCATTTCTGCGATTAATAATTGCAATTTTCTTTAATTTTTGTCTTTCTTTTAATATCATTTCTCCTCTTCCAAAATACACATCTGCAGGTGTTAAGTTGTTTAATGATTCATGATATCGCTCATTATTGTATCGGTTAATAAACTTTTGTAAAGCAGCTTCTAATTCTTCTGGAGCGAAGTAATTATCAAGTTTCACATCATTTTTCATGGTTCTGTGGTAGCGTTCAATTTTTCCTTTTTTTTTGGATGATTGGGTCTGCCATGCACTTGCTGCATCTGATAATTGTCTTTTAAATACGATTTTAGTTCACTTGCAATATAACATGAGCCATTATCTGATAATAATTTTAGTTTTTGTTTGGTAATTAATTTAGCCTTTTGAATTGCCATATCAACGGTTATTTTCACATCATCGGCTTTCATATTTGAACAAAGTTCCCAGTGCACAATATACCTGCTGTAATCATCAAAACCGTAATTAAATAATGCAATCCCAATATTTAAAATAGGTAAAATCTGTTTGTCACATTTGATGATAAAAGCATGTTTTATCTATAAATTCATTACTTTCACTCAGAAAAATATGAGCTGGAACTATAATTAAACCTCTTGACTTTAAAATTATGTAAACACTAGATTCTGATATAAATATTTGTTGTTCAACGGTCATTTTATAAGCTAATTCACGAGAAGATAAATCAGGATAATCTAAAGCTAATTTTACTACTAAATTCTTTTGCTCTTGAGGTATGCAGTTCCATTGTCTGTTTGATACTCGTTTGGTTGGAAGCAATCC
>NZ_CAXBFR010000167.1:0-4967 GCF_963975005.1 uncultured Flavobacterium sp. | reverse complement strand
AGCCTAATTAAAAAATTAACATTTTATTTGAAGTTTCTATTATTTCTTTAAACAATTTTGTTTGCATTAAATTCGATAAATGTATAAAGGTTTAAAATTAATATTAGTCCTTGTATTTCTTTCATTTTTCTCGCAAAAAATAGAAGCTGAAACTACTATTAATTTCAATTCTGTTGAAAAAACTTCCTATAAAAAACAAACTTCTATTACTACAAATGAATCTGGTTTTCAATCGTTTGGTATATCAAATGAAATACATTATCAGTTTTCTAATTCCAATTTAACATTTGATTCTTCATTAGCTAATAAAAAGTTATTGGTTAAGTTTCTTTGTAACTCTTTGTCAAAAAAAGAACAACATTTTACAAATAAAGTCCAATTACTATGGACATTTTGTGACAAAAAAGAAGTTTCGTTTTCGGCAATTCAAATCATTTTCCCATTTCAATTTTTTTGGTAATTAATTTTATTTAATCGTTTTGTAGTCTGTTTTTATAAAAATGGACTTATTTCTATGTAATAATTTATAAAATCAAAAAATAATGGATATACCAAATACAATTATTGGGACTATTTTCTTTTTTTTGTTCTAATTGCCCCTATAGTTATAGTTAATAAAAGAATTCTTAAAAGAAGACAACAGTTTGTCAATAAAATAAATGAGTTTGCAGCAGAAGATCAAAAGAAAGTAATTGAATTCGATACATGGACCGATAATACAATTATTGGAATTAGTGATGATAATCAAATGCTTTATTTCTTAAGAAACACAGCTGACTATAATGTAAAAACTAAAGTTGCTATTAGTGATATAAAATATTGCTTTATTAAAGAGGATAAAGAATCTAATAGAATTAATGCACTCGAATTTGTTATTGAATTAAACTCAAGTAAAGATTCTATTGTATTAGAATTTTTTAAAGTAGATAATAAAAACTTTATAATAGGAGAAGAAATGCGAATAGCTAAGAAATGGAATACAAAATTAGTAGAAGGAATTCCTAAAAGCAAAGTACTTTTGTATAGTTTTTAAAATAAAAGAGAGAAGTATTAAATTGCTTCTCTCTTTTTTATTTTTTTATTTTTCTACAGAAATTTCAAACGACTTATCCCAATTTTTACCAGTAACAAGAATTGTTTTTGTTTGAGGATTATAAGCAATTCCATTTAAAACTTCGCCTTGTTTTAAAGTATTAGTTACTTTTGTTTTTAAGTCACTTAAATTCAAAATGTTTTCGATAGCACCCGTTGTAGGATTAATTTTGATAACCATATCTTTCTCATAGATATTAGCCCAAATTTTACCATCAATCCATTCCATTTCATTGATAGAATCTATTTTGTTAGCATTTGTGTATACATTTATATAATCTATCATTTCAAACGTTTCTGGATTTATTATGTATATTTTTTCAGAACCATCACTCATATAAAGGTTAGTTCCATCATTAGTTAAACCCCAACCTGACAAATCTTTTCTAAAATAAGCAATTGATTTTTCTTTTTTAAACGTTTTTGCATCATAAACAAAAGCAGTATTTTCATTCCATGTCAATTGATAAACTTTATCTTTTAAAACAGTAATACCTTCACCAAAATATTTTTTATCAATATCTAATTTTTCAAGAACATTACCTGTTTTATAATCTGTCTTTCTTAGAGAAGAGTTTCCATATTGACCACTTCCTTCAATTAAATTACCTTCATAAAACTCATAACCTTGCGTATAAGAATTAGCATCATGATTAAAAGTATTTACGATTTTATAATTCAATAATTCAGGAGCATCTTTTGCATATATAATAAAATTAGTTTCTGTTTCTACGTTTTTACCTTCAAAATAAATTAAAGCTTTTACGCGAGTGTATCCTAATTTCTCATTTTCTAAAGGAAAATGTATTTTTTTATTTTTTAATGATTTTCCAATGTTTTTATCATTCATATAGTAAATGACTGAGTCAATAACTTTATTTTTTTCGTTCTTTAAAGCTAAATCTACACTTTGAGATGGATTATAGGCTTGCATCATTGCTGAAGTATCTATAGAAAAAATATTTTTTTCATCATTTTTATCACCCCCACATGAAATAGATAGAATAGTTAAACCTATGAAAGAGAATACCTTATATTTAAACATAATTAAATTTTTTATAAATCGAATATACAACGTTTTTTTTAACCTACAAATGCCTTGCAAAAATACAAAAAGATTGTATATTTACACCGGCAAGTCCTACACGACCAGCTCCTGCAGAATCCCCCAGGGTGGGAACGCAGCAAGGGTAAGCGGTTGTAGCGGTGCGATGTAGGTCGCTTGCCATTTTTTTTAAATCTGAACTTATTTCAGATTCTCATATAAAATTCAAATTATCTTCCAAACAGGAAGATTTTTTTTATTTAGTATAATTACTCTGTAAAAGTATAAACCTTTATTTAATTGGATGTTAAAGTTCCTTTAAAATTAACTCAACTTTTTAATTAACTTTGCAACTCTAAATTTTGAATAAATAATAATGCAAAAAGTTGTTTTTATTACAGGAGCTTCTTCCGGAATAGGTAAAGCCATTGGCGAATTTCTACACCATAAAGACTTTATAGTTTATGGTACAAGTCGTAATCCTTCAAAAGTTGAAAATTCTATCTTTCCATTGGTGGCTCTAGATGTTAGGGATGTGAATTCAATTCAAGCTGCAATCGCTGAAGTATTAGCAATCACTAATCGAATTGATGTTGTAATAAACAATGCTGGTGTTGGAATTACTGGACCTTTAGAAGAAATTCCGTTAGAGGAAATAAAAAACAATTTTGAAACCAATTTATTTGGACCTGTTGAAGTAATGAAAGCAGTTTTGCCTCAAATGAGAACTCAAAAACAAGGTTTAATTATTAATATAACTTCAATAGCTGGTTATATGGGATTGCCTTATAGAAGCGTTTATTCATCCTCAAAAGGAGCTTTAGAATTAATTACAGAAGCCCTTCGAATGGAAGTTAAGTCTTTTGGAATTCATATTACAAACGTTGCACCAGGAGATTTTGCTACAAATATTGCTGCGGGTCGTTATCATGCACCGGTTTTAAAAGATTCAGCTTATGAAACAACTTACGGGAATACATTAAGAGAAATGGATTCTCACGTTGATAGTGGAAGTAATCCAAATCAAATGGCAGAAGTTATTCATAAAATTATCAACACACCAAATCCAAAAATTCATTATAAAGTTGGAGCTTTTCTGCAAAAGTTTTCAATTGTTTTGAAACGAATTTTACCTGATTTAGTTTATGAAAAAATGTTAATGAATCATTACAAATTATAAATTTAGAATTTAGAAATTAGATTTCAGAATAATTTTATATTTCTTACTTTTGCATAACAAACAACACAAATAAAATAAATCCAAATACGTATGAAATTTTTTATTGACACAGCAAATTTAGCCCAAATTAAAGAAGCACAAGAGTTAGGTGTTTTAGATGGTGTAACTACAAACCCATCTTTAATGGCAAAAGAAGGAATTACAGGTAAAAACAACATTCTAAAACATTATGTAGACATTTGTAACCTTGTTGATGGAGATGTAAGTGCTGAAGTAAATGCAATTGACTTTGACGGAATGATCAGAGAAGGTGAAGAATTAGCTGAATTACACGAACAAATCGTTGTAAAACTGCCTATGACAAAAGAAGGAATAAAAGCTTGTAAATACTTTTCTGATAGAGGAGTTAAAACAAATGTGACATTAATATTTTCTGCTGGGCAAGCCTTATTAGCAGCGAAAGCTGGTGCAACATATTGTTCTCCATTTTTAGGAAGATTAGATGATGTTTCTACAGATGGTTTAAATTTAATTGATGAAATTCGTCAAATTTATGATAATTATGGTTTTGAAACTCAAATCTTAGCAGCTTCAATTCGTCATACAATGCATATTGTGAATTGTGCAAAAATAGGAGCAGATGTTATGACAGGACCTTTATCGTCTATTATGGGATTAATGAAACATCCTTTAACAGATATTGGGCTAGCTCAATTTATTGCTGATTTTGAAAAAGGAAATAAATAAGTATATACTACTATAGTAAAAAGCATAAAAAAAGCGGTTTTCAATTGAAAACTGCTTTTTTTATATAAATATAATTTAACATTGAATACTAATTCAAATTTTTCTCAAAATTAACATCAAATAAATTTACAAAGGCATTTTTTATTGTTCCATCTGCATTAAGAATAATAGATCTATGAATTTTATAAATAACCCATTTTTCTTTAATTGCTTCAGAATTAACTGCATGAATTTCTATAATATTTTTATGGTCAATATCATTTAATTTGTTTTCCCATTCTTCATAACTATCATCAATGTTAATGGCAATGAAGTTTACATTGGGGTATTTTTCTTTAAACGCAATAACTTTTCTATGAACTGAATTTAGGTGTGATTGAATGTTTGTATTGCAAAAGAAGATAACGGTTTCTTTAGTAATTAGTTTACCTAAATCAATGGGTTCATTTTTTTCATTTACAAACTTTTCAGAAGATAATGTGTTGCCAATACCAAGTTTATTAATTGAATTTTCAATAGTTGTTATTTCATTTTGCATTTTTTTATCAGTCGATAATTCAAGAAAACGTTTAATAAAAGTACTGTTGTTAAACATATTTTGCTCTTCCATTAAATAACGCAAAGCCAAACCATTTAAAACATGATTTTTAATTTTTTGGTTTTTAATTAAAGTATCAGCAATATTTAATTTTTTAATATTGTTTTCTAAAGCAAACTCATCAATATTTCCTTGTTTTTCAGTAAAAGTTATGTTGTTTAATAACGAAGTAACATAGTTTACATAAGGATAAAAATTAGCAAATGTTGGATTATCAAAATCAACACTCTTTCTATGGTCATAATAATCTTTGGGTAAATCATTAATCACGTTTTCACCAGCAATAAATTTATGTGCATAAGGGT
>NZ_CAXBFR010000166.1:0-4972 GCF_963975005.1 uncultured Flavobacterium sp. | reverse complement strand
AAAAACTGATTCAAAATAGATTTCTATTTGCCTTACAAATTACTTACTTTTGTAGCAAATCAATATTTTCGCTATGAAACCTATTCAACTTTTAGGAAAACTTTATTTAATTCCTTGTACATTATCAAATCCTGGTGAAACTACAGTTGTACCGGAGGATGTTTTACCACAAAGTATTAAAAGAACAATAGATTTTATAGACTATTATATTGTTGAAAACGAGAAAACAGCTAGACGCTTTATTAAAAGCATTCATCCTGAAAAGAAGCAACCTTCTTTAAATATTTCATTATTGAACAAACACACTGATGTTTCCGATTATAATGAAATGATTAAACCATTGCTAGATGGAAACAATATTGGCTTATTAAGCGAATCAGGCTGTCCAGGTGTTGCAGATCCTGGTTCAGTAATAGTAAAACTGGCCCACGAAAAAGGAATTCAAGTTATTCCTTTAGTTGGACCAAGTTCTATTTTATTGGCTGTTATGGCAAGCGGAATGAACGGACAAAGTTTTGCTTTCAATGGCTATTTACCTATTGATAAGAATGAGAAAAAAGTGGCTATAAAGAATTTAGAACGATTATCATTTGAAAAAAACCAATCACAATTATTTATAGAAACCCCTTATAGAAATAATAAAATTCTAGAAGACATTTTACAAGCCCTACAACCAAACACACATTTATGCGTAGCTTGTGATATTACTTTACCAACTGAATTTATCAAAACAAAAACAGTAAAAGAATGGCAAAAAAATAAGGTCGATTTACATAACCGACCTTGCATTTTTATTATTCATAAAATGAATTAATTAATTCATTTTTACTTTTGCGTTTCTATCTGCTTTAATATGTGAAATATCGTAGGATGCAAATTTCTTGATATAACTTCTTAAAGAAGTTCCAAAACCATCTTTAAATCCATTACGGCCGTTACTTCTTAAGTATTTTTTTACAGAACCTGCTCCACTTAAATGAGCGGCTGCAACAATTCCTGATTCCGTTATCTCAACACCATTTATGATTCTTCCACTATAAGTTTCAATTTCTTTACGCAATTCCCATTTATTCTTAGCAACTAAAGCCTTGAAAGCTTTATCCTGAATAGAAACATTGTTTAAAAAATTTTGAAAATCATAAACACCAACCGCTCTTAATGTGCTTTTACCAAATTGGTATTTACCCATGTAACCATAAGGGTTGACTAAAGTACTTTTTCCTCTTGATTCTTTATAAGCAACTGCTTGTCTAAATCCGATATAAGTTTTTCCTACGTAAGGAATTTTAGTCAGAAATTCGAATTCTTCTGTTTCACCTTCTGTAGGAACATGGTAATTTATTACCTCATCTTCCTCTAAATGAAACCCTTCAACTTTATCAATTTTAAAACTACTAAAGCCAACTATTGCCAAAGTAAGAGAACTTAATAAACCTGTAAAAAATATAAATTTTTTCATTTTTTTTCTTTAAACAGAAATGCAAAACACTTCCGTAAATTGAGCCTGCAAATATACAAAAAATATTATATAATTGATTTACAGTGTGTTAAATTTTTCTAAAAGAAGAATCCATAAGCCCTAAAGTCCTTATTAGAATTGAGTTGCAGTGTTGGCGCAGGAATTTTTATGGTGTTAAAAACAGAGAAAACTGTCTTTAAAAAGTGTGAATTTGTTTTGATTTTCGTCAAATCTACATCAAAACTTAGATAAAACTGACGATATTCATCTTGGATATAACCATTTGCAAAAGCGTCATCTTTAGTTCCAAACAACATTCCAGAACCACCATATCCTACAGCTAAATTTAACCATTTGGGCAAAAACTTTAACTTGGTAAAAGAATACATATTGAAAGACAGCCAATAATTTTGTCCATTATAATCTTTTAATACTTGTTCTAATGCCGTTTCTCCCAAAATATTTGGTCGTAAAGAAGGAAAATTTGTTTTATGATAAGAGAATTTTGGTATGATGCGTTGCTCATTCCACAATAATTCTTGAGAAACATATAAAGCAGTTCCTGAAATATTTGCAATAATATCTCCTGAAGAAGCACCCCATTCAGAAGAATATCCGTCAAAGACCTCAACAACTGTTAGAAATCCTAAACCGATGGTTGAACCATAAATTAACTGCTCTTTTTTTGAAGCACCAGACCATTGTAAAGCTTCTGCTCCTATTCTACCTAAATGATATGAGGAATACATGTGTCCCAATTTATCCATTTGAAGCCATTCTTCATTATCGTTGATAAAATGAAATTTAGATTTATCGTAATCTTTGTACCAAAGTTGATTTAGACCAATAAGAGTTGTACCTAAAACAGCAGCTTCCGAAATATAAACAGCCGTTTTTCTATCGAAATTTAAAGAATCTGAAGGTGTTAAAAACTGATTAATATGTGATTGAGAAAAACTACTTGCACTAATAAATACAAAAAAGAGTAACTTACTTAGCCCCGATGGGAATGGCATCCTTTTTTGTTTTTTTAACAAAAAAGATACAATGGACAGCGGGAAAATGGTTGATAAGTAAGCTCTATCCATTTGCTTCTAACGATTTATCCCTAATCTAGTAACCCATTCAGCATATTTTCTAGCGTTAACTTGATGTGCAGCATAATTAGAAGCAAAATCATGATAACCCATTCGATCAACACTTGCACAAAAATAAATATAATCGTGTTTCTCTGCGTTTAGAACTGCATCAATAGCTGATATATCTGGCATTGCAATTGGCCCAGGAGGCAAACCTAAATTTATATATGTATTATAAGGAGAAAATGTTCCTTGTGTATCTTTACTATAAACACGCTTAATAACCTGATCAAAATCTCCAGAAGCTTTTTTCATGGCAAAAATAACAGTTGGGTCGGCTTGTAAAGGCATACTTTGTTCTAAACGATTAAGATAAACTCCAGCTATTCTTGGTCTTTCGTCAACTTTTGCAGTTTCTTTATGTACAATTGAAGCTAAAACAGATACTTGAATTGGTGTCAAATTTTTATCTAATGCTTTTGCTGTTCTTTCTTCGTTCCAGAATTTCTTGTATTCAAAAGCCATCTTATCTGCAATTTTATCGGCAGAAGTATTCCAATAGAATTCATAGGTATTTGGAATAAACATCGCTAAAATAGTATCATCATTAAATCCGTTTGCATTCATAAATTCAGGATTCGTAAACGCTTCAATTAACGAAGTACTGTCTGATTGCATTTGAGTAGCTAATCGTTGGGCTAATTTAGCCAAAGTTTCTTGGTTGTTGAAAGCTAATTTTACAGGAATATTACTTTTCATTGCTCTGACAATATCAAAACTTGTCATATCCCTTTTTAGCAAAAACTTGCCTTCTTTAACATTTGAAGCATAATTTCTTTTTTGAGCGACAAAGTCAAACTTGTCCATATCTTTTACAAAAGGACTAACAATTTCTTTTACTTGTTCATATGTTGAATTTGAAGGAACATACACAAAAACTTCTTTTTGATTAAAAGTAGTGTTAGCAGTAAATGCCTTATTATACATATAAAAAGTTATGATTCCAGCAATAACAATTCCTGCAACTGCAATTATTGCGATTATTTTTTTAAAGTTCAAAGTGTAATTATTTTACGTTAATTAATTGATACAAAGCTTCATCTTTATATAGATTATTGACTTTATTCCATTGTTTTTTTATTCCGACTAATTCGAAGCCAAATTTAGCAAAAAGTGCTATACTGATTTCATTTTCTGTACCAATATTTGCATAAAGTTGATGCAATTGCAAATGGGTAAAGCAATAATTGATTAAAAGTTGTAACGCTTCAGAACCAATTCCGTTTTCTCTGTTGCTTGTTTGGTGAATTATTATTCCAATTCCAGCTCGATTATTTGTTGGATCAAAATCAAATAAATCAATTAACCCCATTGCTTCATCAGAATCATTTAGACAGATTGCTAAACGCAATTGCTTGGCTTCATAAATATCTAAATGAGCATTTTCTAAATATTGCTTTATTAGAAACTTACTATAAGGAGTTTGCGTATTACTTACCTTCCAAATGGATTCGTCATTCTCTATAGTATAGATGAATGTTAAATCTTCTGGCTCTAAAGCTCGCAAATAAACGCTATTTCCTTTTAGTGTTATCAAACTATTATTCGTCTTTTTTCTTAATTAATATGGCTATTGCCACACCAATTACTACCATTATTAAAACCAAAAATATCACAAAAATTGCCATCATAACTTCTAACTGTTTATTGTTCCTTCAAAAACGAATGTTGCTGGTCCAATTAAAAACACATTTGTGAATGTATTGTTCTCAACATCAAATTTAACTTTCAACTTTCCTCCTTCAACATTTAAATTTATTTCTTTACTTGTTGTTTTACCTGTCTTATACATTGCTATTGCTACTGCAGTAACACCTGTTCCACAAGACAACGTTTCATCCTCTACACCACGTTCATAAGTTCTTACCGAAAAAATGTCGCTCTCTAATTGCTTAACAAAATTAACATTACTTCCAGCATTTCCATATAAATCAGAATATCTAATTTTTGCTCCTTCATTTTTTACATCAAATTGTTTTAGATCTTCTACTAATACAACATGATGTGGTGAACCTGTATTTAGAAATGTATAATTATTTTCTAGTTTTACATCAGAAACATCTGTCATTTGAAGCGAAACGATTCCTTCTTCATCAATTGTTGCGTGATGTAATCCATCAATGGCTTCAAAAGTTGCTTTGTTTGAAATTACATCCATTTGTTTTGCAAAAGCTACCAAACATCTTCCACCATTTCCGCACATGGAACTTTCGTTACCGTCTGAATTATAATAAACCATTTTAAATTCTAAATCAGCATGATTTTCTAATAAAATTAAACCATCAGCACCAATTCCAAATCTCCTATCACACAAGTAAGCAATAAGTTTGGTATCATTTTTGAAAAACATTTCACGATTATCAATCATGATAAA
>NZ_CAXBFR010000165.1:0-5045 GCF_963975005.1 uncultured Flavobacterium sp. | reverse complement strand
ATTTGTTTTGGTCAGTGATTAATTCAAACCACTTTATAAAGCCACTAAACGTTAGTAATAATTATATGAAAAACTTCTTGAAATTTGGGCTTTTATTAATTCTAACATTTCAGTCTTGCTTTATTTTTGCTCAAAAGTTTGAAAAAAAATATTTTGTTAAAACTGCTTGGTTTGTTAATAATAAAGATAGTATTTTCTATAAATCCGACACTTTAAAATTAATAAAACATGTTAACTTAGGTCCAGAATGGTCTGGAAAAGAATATTCAGAAAATGAAATGGAATATTTTGGGCATGGAGATTTTGTCGAAATAAAGTTTGAAAGACACAGTAATTTACATTTCAATTGGCGTGTTGGAAATTCACATTTTATAATTCCTACTCTTCCTTGGAAATGGAAATATAAAAAAGATGACCAAACTATAGAGATCCGTGACGATAAAGATATTTTGATTTTGAAATGCCAACCGATTTTTGAAAAACAAATAGAAATCACATCTCGTTACGACAAGAACATAATGAAAACAGTTGAACTTACTGTCGTCAGGATAAAATAACTATTGCTAACAATGGTTTTATAAAATGGTTTAGGCTTGGTTTTTCCTTCGGAAAAACCTCTATAAATCATAATTTTGTTTTAAATTTGTTTTGGTCAGTGATTAATTCAAACCACTTTATAAAGCCACTAAACGTTACCCGATATATTAAAAAAAACGTATAAAACAGAAGAATTTATAAAAAAAACAACTAACTTTAAATAATAAATTATGAAGAAACTATTTTTAATATTATTGACTTTTCACTTTGGCACATTAATCCTAAATGCCCAGAGCAATCATTTTTATTATTATAAAGGGGACAAAATATTTTTAACTTTAGATAAAAAAAAGGTTTCTATTATTACAAACTCACAATTTGAAAAATCTTCAATTTCAAGCTTAAATGTTTCAGATTTTCAATTAGAAAATATTAATTTGCAAAAAATTGCTGATTTAGAATTTATAAATGAACCATCGGATATTGAATTTTATCAAAAGTTTAATGCTTTAAAATCAAATTCAAATATTGATTATGTCAATTTATTTTTCAAAAGAGGTGATGGTATTCCTTCAATTGGAATTTCAAATGTTTTTTACATTAAATTAAAAGCCCAAAATGATTTTTCCATTTTACAAGAACAAGCTACTTTAAAAAACGCACAAATAGTAGATCAAGTACCATTTATGCCATTGTGGTATATGTTAAAATTAAATCCAAATTCAATCAAAAACAGTTTAACTATAACTACTGAATTTTGGGAGACTAATCTTTTTGAAGATATTGATCCAGGTTTTTTGTTTGATTTTAATAATGAGCCAATTACTATTGATAACTCCACACCAAATAATATACAATCTAATTGCACTAACGATACAAATTTTTCTGCCCTTTGGGGTTTAAATAACACTTTAAATCCAAATATAGATATAAATGCATGTCAAGCTTGGGGTATAAGCGAAGGTTTGGGAATAAAAGTAGCTGTGGTTGATGGTTCAGGTATTGAATTAACTCATAATGATTTAGCATCAAATATTTTTTCTTTAAGTTATGACATGGAAACAGGCACTTCTCCAAGTGTTGTATATTTTGATGTTGATCATAGCACACATATTGCAGGTACAATTGCAGCAGTTAAAAATAATAATTTACAGGTAGTAGGTGTTGCACCCCAATCTAAAATCATTAGTATTAGCAAGTCACCATTTAATTTAATAGGACAAACAACTGGTCAATATGCAAGTGGTATAAATTGGGCTTGGCAAAATGGTGCTGATATATTAAATTGTTCTTGGGGAGACCAAAATGGTGTTTTTTATTCTACTTTTCACTCTACAATTTTAGAAAATTCTATTTTAAATGCAATATCCTTTGGTAGGAATGGTAAAGGCTCAATTGTTGTTTTTGCCTCAGGAAATTGGGGTGGAATAGATTACCCAGGAAATTTTCATCCTGATATAATTACTGTTGGAGCTATTAATCAAAATGGACAAAGAGCTATATTTCAAGGTAGCCAACAATCTGCTTACGGTGTGAAATTAGATGTAGTTGGGCCAGGCTTAGGTATTCTATCTACTTCATTAAATAATACTGTGAATTTTTTGGATGGAACATCTCATGCCGCACCTCATGTTTCTGGAATTGCAGCACTTATTTTATCTGTAAATCCTTGTTTAACACAGCAACAAGTGGCTACTATTATAGAATCAACTTCTCAAAAAGTGGGTGGGTATTCTTATTCTACTTCTTCAAATCGTCCAAACGGTTCTTGGCATAATGAAGTTGGCTATGGTTTAGTTGATGCTTATGCTTCTGTTATAATGGCTCAACAAATGAACAATTCTACTTTAGATTTAATGGTTAAAGATGGTACTGATGATATTGGTAATGAACCAAATAATATCACTCCTTATATGTGGGCAAGTACAGATATTTGGATTAGAAATCAACCTGATGCTATAGAAGAACATCAAAATCCAGAATATAGTGCAACAGTTCCCAACTATGCCTATGTGCGTGTTACCAATAAAAGTTGTGTGCCTTCAATTGGAAATGAACAATTAAAATTTTATTGGGCAAAAGCGGGTACTTCCTTATCATGGCCAGCTACGTGGAATGGTTCAACTACTTTTGGAAATGGTGCATTACAAGGTGCACCATCTACTCCAAACCCGTCAACAACAATTCCTGTTTTACAACCAGGACAAGAAATTGTTTTACAAATTCCGTTTTTAGTTCCTAACCCAGCTGACTATAGTTTTGCTGGTTCAGACCAATGGCATTTTTGCTTATTAGCACGCATTGAAGCTACAAATGACCCATTAACCGAAACAGATAATTTATATTCAAATGTTCAAAACAACAATGGAATTGCTTGGAAAAATGTAACTATTGTAGACTTGGTTGCGAATGTAACTAACGGAACAATTGCTGTAGGAAATCCATTCAACGAGCCACATACTTTTTTTCTTGAACTAATAAAAGAAGATTTAGAAACTGGGCAACCAATTTATGATGAAGCTGAAGTTACTATTAAAATGAATGATGTATTATATAATGCATGGGTAAGAGGTGGAAAATTAGCACAACAAGTTGATCCAACTTTAGAAGAAAAAAGTAAGACTGTTAAAGGAAATAATGTTTTAATTAACAACATAGCTTTTAATGCAAATGAAATTGGTATTCTAGATTTAAATTTTAATTTTTTAACCGAAGAATTAAGTGAAAAATCAAAATTTGTATATCATGTTATTCAAAAAGATGCTCTAACAGGGGAGATAATTGGTGGTGAAACTTATGTTATTAAAAAAGAAGCTAGACCAGTCTTTGTTGCAGATGCAGGTGGTGAAAAAGAAGTTGATAAAAATGAATCAATTACAATTAGTGCTGCTGAAATAAGTGAATCGGCAATCTATAATTGGTATGATTCTTCAGGTAATTTAATTTTTACAGGAAAAGATTTAATAATTGCAACCCAAGTAGCAACTAAATACAAATTAGAAGTAATTGCTACAGTGGATGGTTTTAAAGATTACTCAGAAGTTGATGTAAATCTAAAACCGAGTACTCTAAATACAATAACACCAAACCCAGCATCAAATAATGTTACAATTTCATACAAATTAAACGAAGTAAACTCGGCTTATTTAATGATATTAGGTAGTTATGGAACAACAAACTCCTCCAACAATTATGTTTTAGACTTAAGTAGCTCTGAAACAAACATTAATATATCAAATTATCCAAATGGCTTTTATACAGTGGCTCTCATTTGTAATGGTCAAATTATAGACGCTAAAACTTTAGTTAAACAATAAAAATATATGTTATGAAAAATTTATTCTTATTATTAGTTAGTTTCATTATTGTAAGTTGTAACAATAATGATGAACCTGAACCAATAACAGCACCTTTTGTACCCATTATTATTAATTCAACGTTAGTAGGCAAGTATAGACTTAATGGTTCTGAAGGTGTTATACAACAAAACATTATAATAAATAATAACTCTGATTGGGTAAATTTAAAAAATCAAATTGATTCTCAATTCATAGCAATTGGTTTAGGAAATTATCATACAGAAAATAATTTTGAAGAAACAACAATTGATTTTACAATTTTTACAGTTATAGCAATTTTTGATCAAGTGTATGGGAATGGCGGACATACCATAGACATTACCAACATTACTGAATATGAAACAAATGTAATTGTAACAGTTGAAAATTTGGAAACAGGAAACACTTCATCTTCTTATTCACAACCTTATCATATTGTTAAAATTCCAAAAGCAACTAAACCAATTGTATTTCAATAAGTAAATTAAATACATCGGGTAACAGCAGTTTGCAAAAATGGCGGGTTTTGGGCTTAATTTAAAGCTGGTTTTGTGCTTGCAAAACAGTGTTTAACCGAAAGTTTTGACATCCTTAATCACCACTTCTGCAAGCTGCAAAACGTTACCTGCTATATCAAAAAATGCATCGTCCTAAAATAGGTTGACTAAAAATTAAAGACTTTTAGAACACTTATGACCTCACAGAAAAAACAACCCTGCCGAAAAAAAGAGTATCAAAAAATAAGCTTTGATCTCAAACTTTCCATCATTGACCAAATTAATAACGGACAAATATCTGTTAATCACGCTTCAAATAAATACAATGTTTCTCGAAGTTCTATTGACTATTGGTTAAAAAAATTAAGTAACTTTGAATCTAAATCTAAAGTTATGAGCAAAAACGATGAACTAAAAAAACTACGTGAAAAAGTCGAAGAACTAGAATTCATTAAAGAACTTCAACAAGATATAATTATTGACTTTCAAGACATTACAGGAAAAGAATTGTCAAAAAAGTTGTTACCCAAAACATTAGCAAAAGAGATAGAAACAAGGAAAAGAAACCGTTTAAAATAAAATGGCTCTATCAATGTTTTGGGATAACAAAACAAGCTTATTACCAAAGAATTAAAGCTTTTTACATCAAAAAGCAACAACAAGGCAATCTTAG
>NZ_CAXBFR010000164.1:0-5066 GCF_963975005.1 uncultured Flavobacterium sp. | reverse complement strand
CACCGCCAAATCCGCCTCCGAATCCTCCGCCACCAAATCCACCACCAGAAGATCCTCCGCCAAAACCTCCGCCACTTCTACCTAAGCTGCTTAAAATTATCATGTCTAAGATGCCTGGGCCGCCAAATTTACCTGTTCCATTATTTCCACCACCATTATTTTTGTTTTTTGCAATTAAAATAAAAATAATAATCAAGATAATAAAAAATACTATGAACGGAAATGGGTTGTCTTTTTTGTTTTGAATACGACTTCCTTTGTATGTTCCTTTAATTACTTCAAAAACAGCTGTTGTTCCTGCATCTAATCCTTTGTAATAACTTCCAGCTTTGAATTCTGGGATAATTACGTTTCTTGTTATTTCTCCAATAGTTCCAGCGGTTAGATATTGCTCTAAACCATAACCAGATGAAATCCAAATCTCTCTTTCGTCTTTTGCTAATAAAATAATAACACCGTTGTCATTTTGTTTTGTTCCTCCAATTCCCCATTCTTGTCCCCATCTAGGAGTAAGAATGCCAATATCTTCTCCTTTTAAGCTTTCTATTGTAATGACTACTATTTGAGTCGTAGTAGAGTCTGAAAAATGGATTAATTTGTCTTCTAAAGCTTTTTCTTCATTAGCATTTAAAACATCAGCATAATCATATACAGAAGTTTGAAATTTTGGAATTTCCGGAATTTTATATTGTGAAAAGCCCAAAAATGACATTAACATTAAGGATGCGAATATTACAAATTGAATAATTTTATATACTATGTTTATCATTATCCTTTTGAAATTTCGTTTGATAGTTCGTTTGTATCATCTGCTTGATATGGAAAATATTTTTTCAATTGTTTTCCTGCTTTTTTAATACCTTTTACCAAACCTTTTTTGTTTTTTTTTAGAGCAAAATTTGTCAAAACTATTTCTTTTGTACTTTCCCAAAAATCAGTTGGAACAACTTTGTTAATGCCTTCATCGCCAATAATTGCAAATTGATTTCCAGAAACATTTATATAAAACAAAACACCATTTCTGGCTTCAGTTTCATACATTTTTAAAGTGTTAAAAACCTCTGTGGCTCTTTCGATAGGAGGTTTTTCTGATTTTTCCTCAATATGTACGCGAATTTCACCCGATGTATTTTGTTCGGCAATTCGTATAGCTTCAACTATTTTCTCTTCTTGTTTAGAAGTTAAAAAGTCTTCTGTTTTAGACATGTTTATTGTGGTTTTTTGTCGAAATCAAATTCAACTTCTGGTGCTAAATCTGCTCCTTCAACAGCTTTGAAATAAGCTTTTTCTGTAAAGCCAAACATTCCTGCTAATAAATTATTTGGGAACACTTTAATATGATTGTTATATGGTTTAACTGCTTCGTTAAAACGAGTTCTAGCCGTTAAAATTTGATTTTCAGTACTTGCTAACTCGTCTTGTAATTTTAAGAAATTCTGATTTGCTTTTAAATCGGGATATTTTTCAACAGTAACCAATAAACGTGATAAAGCAGAACTTACACCGCCTTGTGCTTGGTTGAATTGATTTAATTGCTCTGGTGTAATGTTTGTTGGGTCAATAGTTACAGATGTAGCTCTTGAGCGAGCATTAATTACTGCTTCTAAAGTAGATTTTTCAAAATCGGCTGCACCTTTAACAGTATTAACTAAATTTCCAATTAAGTCATTTCTTCTTTGGTACGATGTTTCAACATTTCCCCAAGCTTCTGAAATACTTTCGTTTAAAGTCACAGCAGTATTATTTACACCTTTTGCCCAACTGTATGACGCAATTACGATTACAGCTATAATTATTACGGGAATTAACCATTTTTTCATAAGTTCTTGTTTTTTTAATCTGAATTTATTTCAGATTCTGTTAATGTTTAGTTATTAGTCTATTTTTATTAATATTTGTTTCAGAATTTGAAAAGTTATTAGCAAAAAATCTTTAATCTACAGCTCTCCTTTAAATTTTTTCAACTCATTCTTTATAGATTCTAATTTTGAAATGATCTCAAATTTATCTAAAGTTTTCTTTTGATTTTCTTTTAAATGTGTTTTTGCTCCATCTAATGTAAACCCTCTTTCTTTAACCAAATGATAAATTAATTGTAAATTTTTTACATCTTCTGGTGTGAATTTTCTATTTCCTTTTGCGTTTTTTTTAGGCTTTAAAACATCAAATTCTTTATCCCAAAAACGAATTAATGATGTGTTTACATCAAAAGCTTTAGCCACTTCACCAATACTATAATACAATTTTCCTTCGGGTAAATCTACGTGCATAATTTTTTAAACTACAAATTAATATAATTTTGAACACTAGTCTAAAGATTGATTCTCTTGATTAGCAATTTTTGAAATATTGATATATTCTTCTGCCGAAATACTTCCGTAATAAAAATTTAACGGATTTATTTTTTGACCATCTTTTATAACTTCATAATGCAAATGAGGGGCTTCACTTCGTCCTGTACTTCCAACATAGCCAATAACATCTCCACGTTTCACTCTTTGTCCTGCTCTAGCTTTATATTTACTTAAATGGGCGTATAGTGTTACATAACCAAAGCCATGATTTATTTCAATGTGATTTCCATAACCAGATAATGAATTGTCAGCTTTTAAAACAACTCCATCTCCTGTTGCGTAAATTGGAGTTCCTGTTGGTGATGAAAAATCCATACCAGAATGAAATTTTCTTGCTTTTGTAAAAGGGTCACTTCTATAACCAAATCCAGAAGCCATGCGTTTCAATTGTTCGTTTTTAACGGGTTGAATAGCAGGAATTGATGCTAATAGTTTTTCTTTTCCTTTAGCTAAACTAATAATTTCATCTAATGATTTGGACTGAATTACTAATGCTTTTGTTAGTATATCAACCCGCTTTGTAGTGTTTATTACTAAATCAGAATTGTTATATCCTTGTAATTCTTTATATCTATTTACTCCACCAAATCCCTCTTTTCGTTGTTCCATCGGAATAGGTTCACTATTAAAATAAACACGATAAATATTATTATCTCTATCTTCAACAGCCCCCAAAACCTCTTCTATTTGATCAATTTTTTTGTTTAAAATCTTGTAATTTATATTTAAATTTTGAATTTCTCTTGCCTGAAACTTGTCTTTTGGAGTTTCAAGAAAGCTACTGTTAATCAATACAATAAAACTCAAAAAACCAAATAAACCGGCAGATAAAAGAAATAAAAAAGCATAGCCAATTTTTTTCCATCTTCTTGGGCTAATCTTCTTATAGGATAAATTTTCTGGATCGTAATAATATTTTACCTTCGACATTATATAAAATATAGTATTTTTGTGCCTAATTAAAATGTTAGACAGTAGTTATACGAACAAATTTAAGAAATGTTTCATTCTAATCCATTTTTTAAAGTAAAACTTTTCTCAAATTTGCAAATGAATATAATATCTAACAGCAAAAAGATATAAAATCTAATTACCAAAAATGAAATCACAAGACATTAGAAAGCAATTTTTACAATTTTTTGAATCAAAAGGACATTTAATCGTTCCATCTGCACCAATTGTGCTTAAAGATGATCCAACGCTAATGTTCAATAATTCTGGAATGGCTCAGTTTAAAGAATATTTTTTAGGAAATGCCACCCCAAAAAGTAATCGAATTGCCGATACGCAAAAATGTCTACGTGTTTCAGGAAAACATAATGATTTAGAAGATGTTGGTTTTGATACATATCATCATACGATGTTTGAAATGTTAGGCAACTGGTCTTTTGGAGATTATTTCAAAAAAGAAGCCATTAATTGGTCATGGGAGTTTTTAACTGAGGTTTTAAAATTAGATAAAGATCGAATTTATGTTTCAGTTTTTGAAGGAAATCCAACAGAAAATGTTCCTTTTGATCAAGAAGCATTCGATTTATGGAAACAATATGTAAATGAAGACCGAATCATCAAAGGAAATAAAAAAGATAATTTCTGGGAAATGGGCGATCAAGGTCCTTGTGGGCCATGTTCTGAAATTCATATTGATTTACGTTCTGATGAAGAAAGAGCAGCGGTTTCAGGTTTCTCATTAGTAAATGCAGATCATCCGCAAGTAGTGGAAATTTGGAATAATGTGTTTATGGAATTCAACCGTAAAGCAGATGGTTCTTTAGAGAAATTACCAGCACAACACGTTGATACCGGAATGGGATTTGAACGTTTATGTATGGCTATGCAAAACGTGACTTCAAATTATGACACAGATGTTTTTACCCCATTAATTGAGAAAGTAGAACAAATCACAGGATTGAAATACACTTCAAACGAAGTTAAAAATATATCTGAAGAACAAAACAAGACTAACATTGCCATTCGCGTAATTGTAGATCACGTTCGTGCTGTGGCTTTTGCTATTGCTGACGGACAATTGCCTTCAAACACAGGTGCAGGTTATGTAATTCGTAGAATTTTGCGTCGTGCAATTCGTTATGGATTTACATTTTTAGGAACGAAAGAACCTTTCATCTGTCAATTGGTTGATATTTTGGCGAATCAAATGGGTGATTTTTTCCCAGAAATTAGAAAACAACAAGTCTTAGTTATAAACGTAATTCGTGAAGAAGAAGCTTCTTTCTTAAGAACTTTAGATCAAGGTTTACAATTGTTAGATAAGGTAATTGCAGACACAAAAGGAAAACAAGTTGATGGTGCAAAAGCATTTGAATTATACGATACTTTTGGATTTCCAATTGATTTAACAGCTTTGATTTTAAGAGAAAAAGGCTTTGAATTAGATGAAGTTGGTTTCGAAAAAGCAATGCAAGAACAAAAAACCCGTTCGCGTGCTGCTTCAGAAGTTTCAACAGATGACTGGAAAATTTTAGTAGAAGGAAACACTGAATCTTTTGTAGGGTATGACCAAACAGAAAATGATGTCAAAGTCACAAGAATTCGTAAGGTAGATTCTAAAAAAGATGGTGTTTTATATCAAATCGTTTTAGATGCTACTCCTTTTTATCCAGAAGGTGGTGGACAAGTTGGTGATAAAGGAACTTTAGTTTCAGCCAATGAGTCTATTGAAATTATCGATACAAAAAAAGAGAATAATTT
>NZ_CAXBFR010000163.1:0-5069 GCF_963975005.1 uncultured Flavobacterium sp. | reverse complement strand
AATAACAACAAAATTGGCTAATAAAAATAACGTAGGAACTTGTTTAAAATACAATAACATTAAAGGCAAAACACCTAGTTGAGCGGTTAATGAAACTAAAAATAAATCTGTGATATAAACTACAATCTTATTTTTAGAATAATAAAATTTTTGATAAAACGGTTGAAACAATAAAATCGATATTACAGCAGCATAACTCAGCTGAAATCCAACATCAAAAATTAAAAGCGGATTGTAAATCAACAAAAGTAGGAACGAAGCGGCAATAGCATTAAACATAAAGTTCTTCCTGTTTAAGAATGTTCCAAATGCAATTACACTAAACATTGTAACTGATCTAGTAATAGAAGCTGACATGCCAGAAATTAAAGCAAAAAGCCATAAAAGAAGAATTATGACAATAAGTTTTATAGTTTTTCCATGTTTGACACGATTTAGGAATCCAAAAATAAAATTGAAAAAAGTATAAATAATTCCAATATGCAAACCAGAAATGGCTAGGATATGAACAACGCCAGCATTTTTATAATCGTTTAAAGTTTCGCTATCAATTTGTTGTTTTTGGCCTAATAATAAAGCATTAATAATAGATTTTGTTCTAACAGAAAAATGATGTGCATCAAAACTATGAACTAATTTTTTTCGAAGTTCATTAATGTAAAAGGTAAAATTTTTAACTTTTTCTCCAACAAAATAATCATTTTCAAAACATTTTATTTGATGATAAACGTTTTGATTTTCCATATAATTAGCATAATCAAAAGTGTCTGGATTATAGTTTTTTAGAATTGGTTTTAGTTCAGATTTAAAAGAAACTAAATCACCAATAAGTAAAGAATTTGGGTTTTTCTTTGAAAAATAAACCAAAAGTTTACCTGAACTTTTCTGCTGATTAAACGAATCGATTTTAACAATAAACTTGGTGTAAAATTCATTTGATTTTAATTCTTCAACCACTAAACCTTTAATATTGTTTTGTTCTTTAATTTCAAGATTTGAATAATTATTTTTGGCATGAAAGTCTTGATGAATGAATAAAGACATGCTTCCTATGGAAAGAATAAGGAAATAAGTTGCCAAGCCAAAAAAGATATTTTTTGTGTTTTGGTTTCGGTTCTTAAAAAATAAAAGTAGAAATAGTATGAAAAAAAATAGGGAAGAAAACAAAAGAGTAGTAAGAGAAAAATACGCATAATTTTGGATTACAATTCCTAATCCAAAACAAATAGCAATAAGTATGATTGGATATTTTAGTACATCCATTTATGTTAAGTATTACTCTATAACTCGTTTTATTTTTTCAAAGGCTTTTGCGTAATAAGCTTCGCTTGTAGACGAAATTATTACTCCTTTGCTTGTGGACGAATGTATGAAAAATATTTCATTTTTAGTAATGTCAGTAATTAATCCAACATGATTTATTTTTCGACTTCCACCAGTTTTAAAAAAAATTAAATCTCCTGGTTCAGCTCTAGATTTTGAAACTTCCTTGCCTTCATTAGCCATTTCATATGAACTTCTAGGTAATTTATAATTAAATTTCTTAAAAGTGCTATAAATTAGTCCAGAACAATCCATCCCAGATTTTGTTGTGCCACCAAATTTATAATTTACGCCTAAATTTTCTTTAGCTGTTTTTACAATTGAATTCTTTTGTTTTGAAACGCTCTTAGAATCGCTTGTAACAGACTTTGAAGATTTACAACTAATAAATACAACAGAAAAAACAACAAATAAGAGTAAGGTAGCTTTTTTCAATTTTTTTATTATTCTATGATTCGTTTAATTTTCGCAAATGTCTTTTGATAATAACTTTCTGCTAATGAAGATTCAATAACACCTTTGCTTGAAGAAGCATGAATGAATTTTATTTGACCGTCAATATTTTCAGTAACTAATCCAACATGTGTAATAATACTTCTTCTTCTGTTAGTTTTAAAAAATATTAAATCTCCTGGTTCAGCTTTAGCTTTATTTACTTTTCTACCAATTTTTGATTGAGCTCTTGAAGTTCTTGGAAGTTCCATGTCATTTTTTGTGTAAGCAAATAACATTAATGCGGAACAATCAATGCCCTTTTTAGACATTCCACCATAATGATAAGGTGTTCCTATATATTGTTTGGCTGTTTCTATAACTTCAGCTTTTTGAAAATTAGGAAAATTTGTATTTGAAATAGTCGTTGCGTCTTCTAAAGCAATTCTTTTTTGAAGTTTATCTGAAATTAAGTTTAATTTTTTAATTTCCTTTACTTTCTTTTTAAAGTTTTTAACGGATGCTTTTTCACTTACGTTATATTTTTCGACAATGCCCATTCCTTCCGAAATAGGTGCGATGCTAATGTTTTGAAGATTTGACTGAGCTTCAACACCAAAGTGGAATAAAAACAAGAATAAAAGTGTAAAAAAGTAGTGCTTCAAAGGATTAGATTTATGCAAATATATCATTTTTTCAATCTCTTGTAAATTAAGTTAGCTGTTTTTTTACTTGCACCTTTTCCTCCGAGTTTCTGTTGGAGTATTTCGTAGTCGTTTAACATCTTTTCTCTTTCAGGTGATGTAAGGATATTGTTGAGTTCTTTCTTTAATTGTTTTGTATTCAAATCACCTTGAATTAATTCTTTAACAACTTCTTTGTCCATAATTAAATTGACTAATGAAATAAATTTTAAAGTAATAATACGTTTAGCAATTTGATAAGAAACAGCATTTGCTTTATAGCAAACCACTTGAGGAACTTTGAATAAAGCTGTTTCTAAAGTAGCAGTTCCTGAAGTAACAAGGGCTGCTGTCGAAATATTCAGTAAATCATAAGTTTTATTGGAAATAAATTTAACATTTTTGTTTTTTAGAAAAGGCTTATAAAAGTCATAATCTTGACTTGGAGCACCAGCAATTACAAATTCATATTCTTTGAAGTCTTTTGTAATCGAAAGCATTATTGAAAGCATTTTTGTGATTTCCTGTTTTCTACTTCCGGGCAAAAGTGCAATTATTGGACTGTTTGATAAATTGTGTTCCTTTCTGAAATTGACTTCATCTACATTTGTTCTGTTTTCAATAGCATCTATTAGTGGATGACCTACAAAATCAACTTTATAATCATATTTTTTATAGAAATCTTCTACAAAAGGTAAAATTACATACATATGATCAATGTCACGTTTTATAGCATGAACTCTATTGGCTCTTGAGGCCCAAACTTGTGGTGAAATATAATAACTAGTTTGTAATTCTTTTTCTTTTGCCCATTTAGCGATTCGCAAATTAAAACCCGAATTATCAATAAATATCAATGCATCTGGATTAAAAGAAGTAATATCAATTTTGCAGAAAGCAATGTCTTTAAAGATTTTAGAAATATTTTGAATAACTTCTAAAAACCCCATAAAAGATCGCTCTTTGTAATGTTTTACTAAAGTTCCTCCAACGCTTTGCATTAAATCACCACCCCAAAATCTAATTTCAGCACTTGCATCTTCTTTATATAAAGCTTTCATAAGATTAGAACCATGCAAATCTCCTGAAGCTTCTCCTGCTATTATGTAGTATTTCATAACTAGGCAAATAAAGTATAAATCGTTAGTAAAAAGATAGACAAAATAACACCTTTTGCTATTTCATCTTTATTTTTTTTGAATAATAAAAACACTATTCCCATGTTTAATAGAGCACCTAACGTAATTAGTTTTCCCAAACTTCCTTGTGCCTTTAAGTTTATATAACCGTCTACAAAGCCCATTGAAGTAAATAATGTTATAAACAGAAAGCAACCTATAAAAGAAGTTATAAGTCCAATTAAAATACCAATAAATAAATCTCTCTTTTGCATTATAAATTCCAGTTATTTAATTGTGAAATGGCATGATGAGCAGTTAAATCAAATTGAACAGGTACGACAGAAATATAACCGTTTTGCAAAGCCCATTCATCGGTATCTTCCCCTTTGTCTTGATTTACAAATTCACCAGATAACCAATAATATTCTTTTCCCATTGGATTTGTTCGTTTGTCAAATTCTTCAATCCAAGTTGCTTTCGCTTGGCGACAAATTCTTATTCCTTTTAGTTCTTCCGCTTTTAATTTTGGAAAATTTACGTTTAAGACAACACCTTCAGGTAATCCTTGTTCTAAAACTTGTAATGCAATTTTCTTCACATAAGTTTTAAAAGGTTCGAAATTAGCATCCCAACTATGATCTAATACTGAAAAACCTATGGCAGGAATTCCTTCTATTCCAGCTTCAACTGCAGCACTCATTGTACCCGAATAAATTACATTTATAGATGAGTTAGATCCGTGATTAATTCCTGAAACACATAAATCTGGTTTGCGTTTTAATATCTCATGAACTGCAATTTTAACACAATCTACAGGTGTTCCAGAACAACTATATTCATGCTCTATCTCTTTGTCTAAGTTTAATTTGTCTAAAGTAATAGTATTGTTTATGGTAATTGCGTGACCCATAGCGCTTTGTGGGCTGTCGGGTGCAACAACAATTACTTCTCCAATTTCTTTCATAACTTCAATAAGAGCTCTTATTCCCGGAGCAACTATACTATCGTCATTTGTAATTAATATTAAAGGTTTTTTCATTTTATTTAAAATTGAATTGCTAAATTACTAAATTAGAAAGTAACTTTACACTAATATTGCACACTAATAAGTAAATATTACCAAATTTTTATATTCTTTTTAAGAGTTTGGCATAATTTTTTGTGTAAATTAGTTGAAAATTTTTGAATGAACCGTTTAGTCATATTTATGAAAAAGAATTATAAGATTATCTTGATTATAACTGCCTTATCAGCAGTGCTTTTTTGGAGTTTTAGACCTAAAAAAGTTGAAGCAAATCCCGAGAAAGACAAATTATTGTTAGAGCTTTTGGCTTATGTACTTGAAAAAGGACACTACAGTCCAATTGCTATGGATGATAAGTTTTCTGAAAAAGTATATGATAAATATTTGAATTCATTAGATCCTTTTAGACGTTATTTTGTTGAATCTGATATTGAAGAATTTAAAGTTTACGAAGACTCAATTGATGATTTTATTAAAAATAAAGAT
>NZ_CAXBFR010000162.1:0-5087 GCF_963975005.1 uncultured Flavobacterium sp. | reverse complement strand
TATAAATGGATGTGGTGAATATCATGTAAAAGAAATTACAAATAATGAATTTGTAGTTGCTTGTTCATCTGATGGAAAAAAATGGACATATTATGTAGTTTATCCTAATCTTGACAAAATGTATTTAGCAAGTGATGAAATGGTAATAAAATTGAATCCACCTTATTAAATTTTTGATAATGCCTTGCATTAATATATACTGATTTTTTAGAACACTGATTACTTCGTCTGTTGGCACTTTCAGGCTCGGGTTGAAAAATTGGAGGAATGCTCATTTAAATTCTCTCCAAAAATTATAAACAAGCCTTGTATATAAAAAATTAAGTGTAAATTTACACAACTGCCTCAAACTTCAATCATTAGCCTACATTATTTGTAACTTAATAGTTACCCGTTTGCACGGGCAATAGATATGATAAAATTCTTTAGAAAAATTCGAAAAAACATGCTTTCTGAAAGAAAAACGGTAAAGTATTTGAAATATGCCATTGGCGAAATTGTGCTTGTGGTTATTGGAATTTTGATTGCGCTTCAAATTAATAATTGGAATGAACATAGAAAGCAAAATGAAACATTACATGGTATTTATCAAATCATAAAAGAAGATATTGCTACTGATATTGTTGAAATAGATGACTTTGTCGATGATTATGAAAAGACAAGAAAACCCGCTTTCGAGGCTGTTTTAAACGGAAATCTAACAAAAGAAGATTTACAAAAGCATCCTGAATACTTATCTGTATTGGATGGTTTTAAAGATTTTGCCATCAATCAACGTGGTTTCGAATTACTCAAAAATCAGTCAAATGATATGCGAATTGGCAACCAAAATCTAACGTCAAAAATCAATCTATTTTACAATAAATATTTGATTGAAATTAACATTGCAGCAATAGAAATCATGAGAGAATTTGTATATAACTTGAATGAACACAAAAAATCAGCTTGGTTTTCCTCTTTTTTACTTCATAAAGAAACAAAGGGAGTAATTGATTTTATGATGAATAACCCCTTAGAAAAAAATAGAATTACCAGCTATTATATGGCGTATAAAATTTATGTACAAGAAATACAAGAATTCAAAAAAAATGGAGAAGAAATTATTAAACAAATAGATGCTATTAATTGAATTTAGAAGAAAAATTAAACACCACTAACCAAATGATTAAATTCTTTAGAGAAATCTGTGGAAATTTGTTTAATCTGTGTTATCTGTGTTCCTAATTTTGCGTTATGTTTTGGAAAACTGATTGTTTTAATTATGAATTGTGAATTATGAGTTTTTGGAACACTGATTAAAGAAATTTTAGAAATCTTTATAATTTTTAAAAAATCTGTGAAAATCCGTTTAATCTGTGTCATCTGTGTTCCTAATTTTACTTAAAGTTTTGGAACACGGATTGTTTTAATTATGAATTGTGAGTTTTTGGAACACGGATTTAAGAAATTGGAGAAATCTTTATAATTTTTAAAAAATCTGCGAAAATCCGTTTAATCTGTGTCATCTGTGTTCCTAATTTTACTTAAAGTTTTGGAACACTGATTGTTTTTATTATGAATTGTGAGTATTGAGTTGCTTGCGTCTACTGGCTTTATAATAACAACTGTAAAAAATGGGGTTTCTCTTTTTTTTGTGGTTGTTTTTTTTTTTGGTTTGGCTTGAATGATTTTCTTTTTGCCTTTTGCGGCTCTATTAAAGGTTGTTTTGAAGCGTTTGATGAGCTAAAACCAATTGCAATACTAGATTGGCTGAAAAATATAAAAGAGAGCGATGCAAAATAACAATTCTTATCCCGTTAGTGGGAAAAATATAAAACTTTTTTCTAAATAATTATTATTCAAATGTTTAATGTGTCAATGCTGTAACTAATTCAAGATATCATGTAACACAATATAGCGCGTTAAGGCATAACTTCGTATTTCAAATTCAAACACTCTCAATATTATCAAGACCCTATTAATAATAACTTAAAAAAAACAATCATGAGAAATTTACTTTACATCATAGCCGTAATTTTAATTATTGGCTGGGCAATCGGATTTTTTGCTTTTCAAGTCGGCTGGTTTATACATTTATTGCTTGTTATTGCAGTTATCGTAATAGCAGTTAAACTCATTCAAGGCAAATAAATACTATAATTGAATGTCGATTACCTGAAATTAAACCTTTCAGGTAATCGACAAATTCTATAATTAATATATCTTCTTTGTATTCTTTCTGACGATAGCTATCAAAGAAAATGTTATCAAATAAATATTTAAACACTTAAAAACTGAATCAGATTCCATCACAAATACGACCGAATCTGACCTTTTAGGGGTAAAAGAAAATAACGCCACCGTTGTGGCTTATGTAAATTTTGTAGCAAACAGTAAAGACAAAATGAGTCTTGATCATGAATATACAAATGAAGCGCTATTAAAATTAATTGAGGCTACTGACGCTATGGCCAATGAGGTTGGATATGAAGTTCAGGCCGATATAGAAAAGGCAAGGGAATATGCAAAAATGATTGAACGAGCTCCTTTTGAAACAACACATGCGAATACTATTAGAAATGCGGATAATATTTTAACTAATGTATTGCAAAACATCCAAAAGGCTAAATATCCTGGTTTGGCAGATGAAGTTTCAGCATTAAAAAAGGCATCAGAATCAATAAAAATGGAAGTACTTACGCTTGAGCAAAAAGATGCCGTTAAAAATTATTTTGCAAAGGCTTCTGACCTACTTCAAAAAATGAATTAATTAATCTTTAAAAATTAAAATGATGACAGATACAAACAAAAATCTTTTTAACCTGGATGAATTATCCGATTATAAAGTAGCCAAAAATTATAACGATGTAAGGGGTTGGACTATAATAGATGCAAATAACCGTAGTATTGGAAAAGTGGATCATTTACTGGTAAATAAAACTCACGAACGAGTAGTTTATCTAGATGTTGAAGTTGATGAAACGTTAATAGAAGAAGAGCATAATACATATCAAAACAAAGTTAGCGAGGGTGTGCATGAGTTTTTAAACAAGGAAGGAGAAAATCACCTGATTATTCCTATTGGCATGGCAATTATTGATGAGAAGAATAAATCGGTAAATATCAATCAAATTGATAGATCGACTTTTGCTAAAGCTAAACGCTTCAAAAAAGGAGATGTTATTGATTTTGAATACGAATTAAATTTAGTTCGCCATTTCATGGGAGATAACACTATACAAAGTTCTAATAGTGCTGATGAATTTTATGATCGTAAAGAGTTTAATAATACTATTCATCAAAGGGATTAGGAGTGAAATTCTATGTAATTAATCTCCTTAGAGTGTTTTAAGAGATGCAGGAGTAGTAATTGTGACAGGAAGCAATGGAGTGATAGGTTCATCCTTAATTTATGCAAGAGTTGCCCACTAAATAAAAAGTAAATTTATAATAGCATAATGATGCAAGACATACAAGAGCAAGTAACGGAACCCGTTCAAACGGTAGTACAAAAATTAGAAAGTTGGCTAGACACCTTCATCAACATGCTACCCAATATGGCAGTGACCTTGTTGTTATTGATCATCTTCCTTCTGCTTGCCAAATTTGGAAGCAAACTGTTTAGAAAACTTTTTTACAAAGCATCAAATAACGAGGCATTGGGACATTTATTTTCCACTGTAATTTATGGCATAATACTGAGTATAGGGCTTTTTATTATGCTTGGAGTGCTAGGGCTAAATAAGGCATTAACTTCAATACTCGCAGGAATTGGTGTGATAGGTTTGGCTTTCGGTTTTGCTTTTCAGGATATAGCCGCAAATTTTTTATCGGGTATTATACTGGCCTTTAATAGACCTTTTAAAATTGGGGAAATCATAGAAATAAATGATATAATGGGCCAAGTAACACGAACCGGCTTGCGTGATACAGCTATTGCGACTTTTCAAGGCCAAGAAGTTTACATTCCAAATAAAGACTTTTTACAGCATGCCTTTTACAATTTTTCTGTGTTAGAAAAAAGGCGGATTGATATAACCGTTGGAGTTTCTTACGCAGATGATCTTGATCAAGTTGAAGATATTGTATTGAGCACAATAAAAAGCTTAGATGGTGTCATAGATAAAGATTTGATGGTTTTTGACTATTCTGAATTTGACTCAAGTTCCATCAATTTTAATGTTCGATTTTGGATAGAATATCCTGGAGAACCTAGCTACTTCGTGATGAAAAGTAAAGCCATTAAAGCGATTAAGAAAGCATTTGATGAGCAAGACATTACTATTCCTTTTCCAATTCGCACGTTGGACTTTGGAATTAAAGGCGGGCAAAAACTCTCCCAAATGGAATTAAATATGAATGAAGTAACCAAGAAAGTGGATACAGAATAGTTAAATATACCTAGAGTTTCTGATACAAAATATTTTTAGAATTCTATTAGCGCTATTTATGGTCTTTGCCGGATTTCGTCATCTTACATTTAATAGAATCGATTTCCAATCTCAAGTCCTAGATTGGGTTCCATTGAGTAAAGATTTAGTAGTTGTATTATTTGGTGTTGATGAAAAAGCAACTGGTTCTCATCCCTTTGGCACTTTGGTCTTAAGGTGCATGGCAGTCGTGGAGAAATTCTTAAAGGTAACTAACGTGCATAATCAAAAATTAATTTAAAATCAAAAAAGTGAAGCCAAACGATATTTTGTTAGCAATCAAAGCAGCTTCCATAGCAAAGCAACTTAATTATATCAGAAGAATGGTTCAAGTTGGAATCATGGCCTTTAAATATCTGGCAAATGGAAGAACAAAAGAAAAGGTTATTATAACGCTTTCTTAACCCTACAAAATGTAGGAAGCAAGTTTTATACAATTAAAATAAAAAATTATGAGTGAAATAAAAAATGTATTAGTAGCAGGTGCCAATGGTACCACAGGAAGAATTATTATTGATTTATTACAAAAATCAGAAACCTATCAGCCAATTGCGATGGTCAGAAAACAAGATCAAAAAGACCATTTTGAAAAGCAAGGTGTATCTGTGGTACTTGCTGATTTAGAGAAAAATTTAGACCACGCCATGAAAAATGCGGATAAAGTAATTTTTGCTGCCG
>NZ_CAXBFR010000161.1:0-5163 GCF_963975005.1 uncultured Flavobacterium sp. | reverse complement strand
TGAAAAAACGCAGGATTTCCTGGCTGTTTCATAACAATTTCTTCAAGTAAAGTAATTGCTTTATCAAATTCACCTCTATCAAAATAATTATAGGCTAACTGCTCAGATTGAGCCTTAACACATACTGATAGAAGTAAACAAAAAAGAATAAAAAGTTTTCTCATACAATTACTTAGAAACAAATAATGTACTAAAGTAACATTTTTTATGCCAATTTAGTACATTGTTTTTATAAAGATTAACGTTTATTAGTCAATGATATCAAATCCTGTATATCTTCTTAATACTTCTGGAATTACAATTCCTTCTGGTGTTTGATAGTTTTCTAAAATTCCGGCTAAGACTCTAGGTAGGGCTAATGAACTTCCGTTTAAAGTATGAGCCAATTGGTTTTTTCCGTCTTTGTCTTTGAATCTTAATTTTAAACGATTGGCTTGAAAAGTTTCAAAATTTGATACTGAACTGATTTCCAACCAACGTTCTTGAGCGGTTGAATATACTTCAAAATCATAAGTTAAAGCAGACGCAAAACTCATATCACCACCACATAAACGTAAAATTCTATATGGTAATTTAAGTTCGTTTAATATTTCTTTTACATGTTCTACCATCATGTCTAAAGCTTTATATGAATTCTCTGGATGTTCAATTCGAACAATTTCAACTTTATCAAATTGGTGTAAGCGGTTTAAACCTCTAACGTGCCCCCCCCAAGAACCTGCTTCTCTTCTAAAGCAAGGTGTGTACCCTGTAGCTAAAACTGGTAATTCATTTTCTTGAAGAATTACATCTCTAAAGATATTGGTTACTGGAACTTCTGCCGTTGGAATTAAATATAAATTATCTTTTGCATCATGATACATCTGTCCTTCTTTATCAGGCAATTGACCTGTTCCATAAGCTGAAGCTTCATTTACCAAAAGAGGTACTTGAAATTCTTGATACCCTGCATCAATATTTTTATCTAAGAAATAAGAAATTAAAGCACGTTGTAATTTTGCTCCTTTTCCTTTATAAACTGGAAAACCTGGTGCTGTTATTTTTGTGCCTAATTCAAAATCTACGATGTCGTATTTTTTTATTAATTCCCAATGAGGTAATGCTCCTTCGTGAAGAGTTGGAATGGTTCCTTCTTCAAAAACATTTTCGTTTTCTTCAGGAGTTTTTCCGTTTGGAACTATTTCTGCTGGTAAATTTGGTAATTTATATAATTCTTCTTCTAATTGAGCTGAAACAGTGTTTAATGTTTCTTTTAATACTTCTGTTTGCTCTTTGAATTGGGTTGTTTTGCTTTTTAAGATCTCAGCTTTCGCTTTCTCACCATTACGCATTAAATCACCTATGTCTTTAGATACTTTATTGGATTCCGCAAGAATTGTATCAAGAGCAACTTGTGTTGATCTTCTTTTTTCATCAAAGTTAATTATGTCTTCAACAATGGATTTAGCATCCATGTTTTTCTTTGCTAATCGAGCGATAACTTCTTCCTTGTTTTCTCTAATAAATTGTATTTGTAACATAGTAAATAATTTAAGAATGCAAATGTATAAAATAGAAAGTTTAGATGCTAAAAATAGCGCAAAACAGTTGCTAAATTTCTTTTCATTTCCTTAAAATTTAGATAAGATAAAAACTTTTTTCAGAAAAAAACTTTACATTTGGGTAAAATTCTAAAAAAATGAAAAAAATCATACTCCTATTTGTACTGATTTTAAGCTCAATAACATTTGCTCAAACAGATACTTCTGAATTTGAAAAAATGGTAGAAGCTGAAATGAAATCGGCAGCAAACACTCAAAACTACGATATAACTTATCATGAATTGCGTTTTACAGTAAATCCGTCAGTTTATAATGTTAGTGGAGTAATCACTACGACTTTTACTGCTTTGGCAAATATGTCAACAATTACTTTTGACATGAGTGATTCAATGACCGTTAGTTCTATAACAAGAAATGGACAACCCTTAACTTTTACGCAAAGTGCTACAAAAGAATTAGTTATAAATTTTCCAACTGTTGTAACTACTGGTACAAGTGCAACTGTTGTAATTACTTATGCTGGTCCACCAGAATCTAATGGATTTGGCTCATTTGTAAATACAACTCATAATAGCACCCCTGTAATTTGGACATTATCGGAACCTTTTGGTGCCAGAGATTGGTGGCCATGTAAACAAGATTTAAATGACAAAGTAAATAGTATAGATGTTTATATTACAGCACCATCACAATATACAAGTGTTACAAATGGACTAGAAGTTTCTCAAACCATAAATGGTTCAAGTAAAACAACACATTTTCATCATGGATATGCTATTCCGGCTTATTTAATTGCCATTGCAGTTACAAATTATCAAATTCACAATCAACAAGCTGGTTTAGGGACAACAGCAAGTCCTTTTTTTCCAATTGTTAATTATATGTATCCCGAAACGGCTACAAATAATATAAATAGTGTTGCAATTACGCCAACAATAATGAATTTTTATGAGGAAACTTTTACACCTTATCCCTTTAGAAATGAAAAATATGGTCATGCTCAATTTGGTTGGGGAGGCGGAATGGAGCATACAACAGTTTCATTTATGACCGCAAATGGACTTGGAGCTTATAGTCGAAGTTTAATTGCACACGAATTAGGTCATCAATGGTTTGGTGACAAAGTTACTTGTGGTTCTTGGAGAGACATTTGGTTAAATGAAGGTTTTGCAACTTATTTAGCTTCATTGGTAATCGAGAATTTAGATGGAACTGCTGCTTTTGTTTCTGATAAGAATAACATGATTAACAGTATTACTTCTCAAACTAGTGGAGCTGTTTATTTAACTGAAACTGAAGCAGAAAATGTTAATCGAATATTTAGTAGTAGACTATCCTACAACAAAGGGGCAATGGTGTTAGAAATGTTGCGTTGGAAAATGGGAGATACAATGTTTTTTCAAGCCTTACGCAATTATTTAAATGACAGCAATTTGGCTTATGCCTATGCTTTAACTCCAAATTTACAAGCTCATTTAGAAGCCGTTTACGGAAGTTCATTAACTGAATTTTTTAACGATTGGATTTACAATCAAGGATATCCAACTTACACAATTAATGCTACTCCAATAAATTCTACTCAAGTTCAAATTACGGTAAACCAAAACCAATCGCACTCTAGCGTTACTTTCTTTGAAATGCCAATTGAAATTCGTTTAACGGGTTCAGGAAGTCAAGTTTTTGATGCTCGATTAGAAAACATTACTAACGGCCAACAATTTATAGTAACTGTACCATTTGCAGTAACTGGTCTAACGTTTGATCCCAACAAACATATCATTTCCAAAAACAATACTACAGCTTTAGCTAATTCGCTTTTTGAATTGCAGGAATCTATTACACTATCGCCAAATCCTGCTTCTTCTGTTGTAGAGTTAATTGTTCCTGATACTATATTAATCAAAAAAGTAGAAATATATAATACCTTAGGTCAATTAATTTCAACAAAAACAAGTTCTCAATTTAATATAGAAGATTTGTCAACTGGACTATTCACTGCTAGAATTTATACAAATGAAGGTGTCGTGGTTAAAAATCTATTAAAAAAATAAATCCTTTTAAAAAATAATTGTCAGAAGTAAGGTGAAAACCTTACTTTTGTCGCTTATAAAATTAAGTACAACAATGATTCAAGTAGCACAAATTCTATTTATATTATCCGTATTAGTTATTCTTCATGAGTTTGGTCATTATTTAGCGGCCAAAATATTTAAAGTAAGAGTAGAAAAATTCTATCTTTTTATGGATGCAGGGTTTTCTTTAGTAAAGAAAAAAATTGGAAAAACTGAATGGGGAATTGGATGGCTGCCAATAGGCGGTTATGTAAAACTTTCGGGAATGATTGATGAAAGTATGGATGTTGAACAAATGAACAGCGAACCAGAAGAATGGGAATTTAGAGCTAAACCAGCATGGCAACGTTTAATTATTATGCTTGGTGGAATTATTGTTAATATTCTTTTAGCTTGGTTTATTTATTTAATCATGTTTTCTACAGTTGGACAAAAATATGTTTCAACAGAAGCTGTCCAAAAAAATGGCTTATCTTTTGGGGAAGTTGGGAAAAGTGTTGGATTTAAAGATGGGGATAGAATTTTATCTGTTGATGGAAAACTCCAACCAAAGTTCAATTGGATGATTATCGATGTTCTTTTAAGTGATAAAATTGAAATAGAACGAGACGGAAAAAAATTAGAACTAGATTTATCTGAAGAACAAAAAGGAGAAATCATTAGTAAGGAAGGGAAAGGTTTTGCTTATGCTAGACGAATTAATTTTGCTATTGATTCGGTAACTCCAAATTCTAACGCATTTAAAGCAGGCTTGCTAAAAGGTGATGTTTTGGTTGGTATAAATGGAACTGAATTAACTTTTTATGATGAATTTACAGATGCAATTCAAAATAAAAAAAATGACTCTATTAGTATTGAGGTAATAAGAGGTAATAATCCTACTAGTATAAAAGCACAAGTTAATAAAGAAGGTAAATTAGGATTTTCTCCTGTTTTTAAAGACACGACAGAATACCTTATAAATAATAAATTAAGCATTAGCGAAGCAGTTCCTGCAGCGGCGAAAGAAGCCTGGCAGTTATTAGTTTATAATGTAAAACAGTTTAAGTTAATTTTAAGTCCAAAGACAGAAGCTTACAAACAGGTAAAAAGTCCAGTTGGAATTGCAAGAATTTTACCTGATGAGTGGAATTGGGAGTTTATTTGGAATTTTACAGCTTTATTTTCAATTGGATTAGCTTTCATTAATTTATTACCTATTCCAGGTTTAGATGGTGGACATGCTCTTTTTACAATAGTAGAAATGATAACTGGAAAAACTTTAAGCGTAAAAGCTGCAGAAAGAGTTCAGACTTTTGGAATGATTATCTTGTTGACTTTGATGGCTTTAACCTTTGGTAAAGATATCTACCAATTAATCGTAGATAAATTATTTTAAATTTTATTAAAAAAAGTTTGCAAGAATAAAAATGTGTGCTATATTTGCACTCGCAAAAAGGGTATAAATCCTTGACACATAAAGAGAATTATTGAGATTAAAAACATACAGTTTCCTTCTTAGCTCAGTTGGTTAGAGCATCTGACTGTTAATCAGAGGGTCCTTGGTTCGA
>NZ_CAXBFR010000160.1:0-5291 GCF_963975005.1 uncultured Flavobacterium sp. | reverse complement strand
AAATGCATAGCAAGAACCAAAAACCATTAAATAATAACTGATGTGCTGTTTCTAAAAAAATGCTCCTATATATATAAGGTGTATTTTATTTAAAATGTATACCTATATATATTGTAAGTGTTTAGTGTTTGTTTTATATTTGCATCTTATTAAAAACAAACAATGATACAAATTACTTTACCTGACGGGTCGATTAAGGAGATGGCAAAAGGCTCTACTCCTATGGATGTTGCAATGAGCATAAGTGAAGGTTTGGCTAGAAATGTTATTTCAGCTTCCTTTAATGATACAACTGTAGAAACAACAACCGAATTAACCACCGATGGTTCATTAATATTATATACCTGGAACAATGATGAAGGTAAGAAAGCATTTTGGCATTCTACTTCTCATGTAATGGCTCAAGCTATTGAAGAAAAATTTCCAAATGCAAAATTAACATTAGGTCCTGCAATTGATAATGGGTTTTATTATGATGTAGATTTTGGGGATGAAAAATTTACAGATGCAGATTTTAAAGGAATTGAAGATAGAGTTTTAGAAATTTCTAGAGAGAAGCATGAATTTAAAATGCGTCCGGTTTCTAAAGCTGAAGCACTTTCTGTATATAAGGACAATGAGTATAAAACAGAAATGATTTCAAATCTTGAAGACGGGACGATTACTTTTTGTGATCATTCTACTTTTTACGATTTATGTCGTGGTGGACATATTCCGAATACTGGAATTATTAAAGCTATGAAAATACTTTCTGTTGCTGGTGCTTATTGGAGAGGAAATGAAAAGAACAAGCAGTTGACTAGAGTTTATGGAATTTCATTTCCTAAGCAAAAGGAATTGACTGAATACTTACATTTATTGGAAGAAGCAAAGAAACGTGATCATAGAAAACTAGGAAAAGAATTAGATTTATTTCATTTTTCACAAAGAGTTGGACAAGGTTTACCATTATGGTTACCAAAAGGTGCTGCTTTACGTGATAGATTAGAACAGTTTTTAAAGAAAGCTCAGAAAAAAGCCGGATACGAACAAGTAATAACTCCACATATTGGACAAAAGGAACTTTATGTTACTTCTGGACATTATGCTAAATATGGTGCAGATAGTTTTCAACCTATAAATACACCTGCAGAAGGAGAAGAGTTTTTACTGAAACCAATGAACTGTCCTCATCACTGTGAAATTTTTAATGCACGTCCTTGGTCTTATAAAGATTTACCAAAACGTTATGCTGAATTTGGAACCGTATACAGATATGAACAAAGTGGAGAATTACATGGTTTAACTCGTGTAAGAGGATTTACTCAAGATGATGCGCATATTTTTTGTACTCCAGATCAATTAGATGAAGAATTTAAAAAAGTAATTGATTTAGTATTGTATGTTTTTGGTTCATTAGGATTTGAAAACTTTACGGCTCAAATATCATTACGTGATAAAGAAAATAGAGATAAATATATAGGTAGTGATGAAAATTGGGAAAAAGCAGAAAATGCTATTATCAATGCGGCTAAAGATAAAAATTTAAAAACGACTGTTGAATATGGCGAAGCTGCTTTCTATGGTCCTAAATTAGACTTTATGGTAAAAGATGCTTTAGGTAGAAGTTGGCAACTTGGAACTATTCAGGTTGATTATAATTTACCAGAGCGTTTTGACCTTACATATAAAGGTAGCGATAATGAATTACATCGTCCAGTTATGATTCACAGAGCTCCTTTTGGTTCTATGGACCGTTTTATTGCAATTTTAATTGAACATACAGGAGGAAATTTCCCACTTTGGTTGATGCCAGAACAGGCTATAATACTGTCTTTGAGTGAGAAATATGAAAATTATGCGAAAAAAGTTTCAGAATTGCTAGAAAATCACGAAATTCGCACCCTCGTAGACAACAGAAATGAGACTATCGGTAAGAAAATTAGAGATGCGGAAGGACAAAAGTATCCGTTCATGCTAATCATAGGTGAGGAAGAAGAGAAAAACGGTACGGTTTCTGTAAGAAGACATGGTCAAGATGGGAAAGGTAATATTACCGTTTCAATTGACGATTTTGCATCACTTGTTAATGAGGAAGTGCAAAAAACATTAAAAACATTTGAAGTTTAACTAAATATTTATAGCCATAGCAATAAGAAACAATAGAGGTTACCAGCCTCGAGTAGAAAAAAAAGATGCCCACAGAATAAATAACTTTATTCGTGTACCTGAAGTACGTCTTGTGGGAGACAATAGTGAGCCTAAAATTTACAAAACATCAGAAGCCATGAAAATGGCAGAAGAGCAGGAACTTGATTTGGTAGAAATTTCTCCAAATGCAGAACCACCAGTTTGTAAAATAATGGATTACAAAAAATTTCTTTACATGCAGAAAAAGCGTGAAAAAGAAATGAAGGCAAAATCATCTCAAGTGACTGTTAAAGAAATCCGTTTTGGACCTCAAACAGATGAGCATGATTATGAATTCAAGAGAAAGAATGCTGAGAAATTCTTAAAAGAAGGTGCAAAGTTAAAAGCTTTTGTATTCTTTAAAGGGCGATCAATCATTTATAAAGAGCAAGGACAAATATTATTATTACGTTTGGCTCAAGATCTTGAAGAATTTGGTAAAGTAGAACAAATGCCAATTCTTGAAGGAAAACGTATGATTATGTTTATTGCTTCAAAAAAGAAAAAATAATCGAGAGATTAATTAAAATGATACGATGCTGAAACAGTTCAGCATAAAGATAGTAAGTAAGATAAATATTAAATAAGGAAGAAATGCCTAAAATGAAAACAAAATCTAGTGCTAAGAAACGATTCAAAGTTACTGGTACTGGAAAGATCAAGAGAAAGCACGCTTTTAAAAGTCACATTTTGACTAAAAAATCTAAAAAGCGTAAATTAGCTTTAACTCACTCTGCTTTAGTTCATAAAACAGATGAGAAAAGCATTAAACAACAATTAAGAATTATCTAAGAAATTAGAGATTTCTAAATTTGTTTAAGGTTAAAACAATTCAATAACCCTGTATTAGAGCAACTAAGTGCTTTGAAAAAAGAAGACGCCTACTACAAAACACATTTAAAATTATGCCAAGATCAGTAAATTCAGTTGCTAAAAGAGCACGTAGAAAAAGAGTATTAAAACAAGCCAAAGGTTACTTTGGAAGACGTAAAAACGTTTGGACAGTAGCGAAAAACGCAGTAGAGAAAGCATTAACATATGCTTACCGCGATAGAAAAGTAAACAAAAGAAACTTCCGTTCATTATGGATCATGCGTATTAACGCAGGAGCTCGATTACACGGAATGAGTTATTCTCAATTTATGGGAAAAGTAAAAGCTAACAACATCGAATTGAACCGTAAAGTTCTTGCAGATTTAGCTATGAACCACCCAGAAGCTTTTGGAGCTGTTGTAAATAAAATTAAATAAAACGTCTAACCGTTTATCTTACTTATAAATTAAATCCCAATCGAAAGGTTGGGATTTTTTTATTTATTAGCTTTATCTTTACCAAAAACAAATACTATTTTGAATACAACTCCAGAAAAAAAGGGCTTTCACCCAAGAAACAAACATAATGTTGCCTACGATTTTGAAAAATTAATTAGCACTACTCCAACTTTAAAAGAATTTGTCGCTATCAATAAGTTCGGAAATGAAAGTATAGATTTTTCAAATCCAAAAGCGGTAAAGACTTTAAATGCTGCTTTATTAAAAACTTATTACAATATTGAATTTTGGGATATTCCTGAAGGTTTTCTTTGTCCACCAATTCCAGGAAGAGCTGAATACATTCATCATATAGCAGATGTATTGAGCGAAGTTTATGGAGAAATTCCAACAGGAAAAAAAATTAAAGTTTTAGATATCGGAATTGGTTCTAATTGTATTTATCCAATAATCGGAATTAATGAATATAGTTGGCAATTTGTAGGTTCTGAAATTGATGGTCAAGCTATAAAATGGGCTGATAAAATTGTAAAATCAAATTCGATTTTAAAGGATTCTGTAGAACTTAGAATGCAATCTTCAAAACGAAATATATTTAAAGGTATTATTAATGAAGGTGAAATTTTCGATATGACTTTATGTAACCCTCCTTTTCATAGTTCAAAAGAAGAAGCTACAAAAGGCACAATTCGAAAAGTAAAGAATTTGAAGAATGAAATCACAGCAAAACCAACTCTAAATTTCGGTGGTGTAAATAATGAATTATGGTGCGATGGTGGTGAAATTGCTTTTATAACTAACATGATTTATGAAAGTGTACATTTCAAAACACAGTCTTTATGGTTTTCAACATTAGTTTCTAAGAAAGAAAATCTAAAATCTATTTACAAATTGCTTAAAAAAGTGGGAACAGTTAATGTAAAAACTATTGATTTGAGTCAAGGAAACAAAACAAGTCGTTTGGTTTTTTGGACTTTTAAGGATTTGAAGGCAAAAGAGTAAAAAGTTATTATAGATAAAATGAAAAATAAAATTACAATTATTCTATGCTTAATATCACTTATAATGTTTTCTCAAGAAAACAAATTGTTTGATCAATTTCATGAATTAAAAGAGAATAAAATTAAAGTATATCTTGACGTAGCTTATAAAGTAATGCATAAGCAATGTGCAAAATATTATATGATATGTGACATTAATAATAAACTTGAATATAATGATTCAGTTCAGATATATGATTTAAATGACCGAATAACAGTAGAAGGTGTTTTTAAAGAAAGTAAGTTAAACGGTAATTATACATCGTATTTCACAAACGGTCAAATTAGTGATTCTGGTATTTATAATAATGGTTTAAGAGTAGGTCTTTGGAATTATTATTATAACAATGGGCAATTGAAAAAAGTAATTGATTTTGGTGAAGGATTATATCATCCGAAGTTAATATCTTTTTACAAGATGAATGGTGATCAAAAAGTTATTGATGGAAATGGTGAGGTTGAAGATCTAATATCTAATTCTATTTCATCTTCTAGATTGATAAAATATAATGGAAATATTAAAAATGGTGAATTAGATGGCGTCTGAAAAATTATAGATGGAGGAAACTTAACAGCTAAAGAAATTTTAGATAATGTTCAGTTTGTTGAAGGAATTTCATATTCATTAATGATTGGAAATCAAAAATACAATGATAATCCAAGTTCAACAATATATGGTTTAAACCATTTATAATTCGTTAAAATTTTGGGGCCTGCACATTGTAACAAAGTTACTATAGAACTTAGTATAATAAATTCCACTCAAACAGATTTACATAACGTATTATCTAAAAATACAAAAGAATTTAAT
>NZ_CAXBFR010000159.1:0-5412 GCF_963975005.1 uncultured Flavobacterium sp. | reverse complement strand
TCCACTAATCAAAACATCAAAAAACCTGTGGGTAGTGGTTTAGGATTAGCGATTTGTAAACAAATAATAGAGCATCATAAAGGAAATATTTGGGCAGAAAAGGCTATGAATGGTGCAAATATTTCATTTACTTTGCCAGTTGAATTAATAGTAGAAATAGAATAAAAATGAAGAAGATATTAATAGTTGACGATGAGCCAAACATCATAATGGCATTAGAATACACCTTTAAAAAAAAAAATTTTGAAGTATTTATTGCTCGTGATGGGCAAGAAGCTCTTGATATTTTAAAATCAAACTCTCCTGATATCATCATTTTGGATGTCATGATGCCCATGGTGGATGGTTACGCTACTTTAGAACAAATTAAAAAAGACAAAAACTTAAACCATACAAAAGTTATTTTTCTTTCAGCAAAAAATAAACCTGCAGATATCGAAAAAGGTTTGTCTCTTGGTGCTGATGCCTATCTAACTAAACCCTTTTCTATTAAAAATGTAGTTGATAAAGTTTTTGAATTAGTTTCTTAACAAGTTTAATAAATAACTATACCTAGTTAGCAATATTTTTTCCTATTACATTTTGATTTTCTTTATATTTACTATGTAAAATTAACACAACCACAAAGTAGTATATAGTAATGAATTATAAAGAAATTTATTCTCAAAGTATTGATTCACCTGAGCAATTTTGGGAAACACAAGCAAAACAATTAGATTGGTACAAACAACCAAAAACTATTTTATCAAAGGATAAAAACGATTATCCTCTTTGGTTTGAAGATGGAGCATTAAATATGTGTTATTTAGCAATAGATAAACATGTTGAGGATGGATTTGGAGAACAAATTGCTATCATATTTGATTCTCCTGTTACACAAACTGTTAAAAAGTATACATACAACGAAGTAAAAATAGAAGTAGCCAAATTAGCTGGAGGTTTTATATCCTTAGGATTAAAAGAAGGTCATACGGCTATTGTATATATGCCAATGATTCCACAAGCAGCTTTTGCTATGTTAGCTTGTGCTCGAATTGGAGTTACCCATTCAGTAGTTTTTGGAGGATTTGCTCCTCATGAATTAGCTATCCGAATTGACGATTGTAAACCTAGAGTAATTATAACAGCTTCTTCTGGAATTGAAGTGGATAGAGTAATTGCTTATAAACCTATGGTTGATGAAGCTATAACTTTAGCAGAACATAAGCCTAAAAAAGTTATTGTTTTTAATCGAAAACTTGGCGCAAAAGTCCCTTTTAAAAAGTATGATGTAGATTATGATGCTTTAGTTTATGGTTCAGATGAAGCTGATTGTGTTTCTTTAAATGCAACACATCCGTTATATGTTTTATATACTTCAGGTACAACAGGAAAACCAAAAGGAATTGTCAGAGATACAGGTGGTTATGCCACAGCACTTAAATTTTCAATGCAACAAATTTATGGTGTAAAAGAAAACGATGTTTTTTGGGCTGCATCAGATGTTGGTTGGGTTGTAGGGCATAGTTTTATAGTTTACGGACCATTAATAAATAGAAATACAACAATTATTTTTGAAGGAAAACCCATAAAAACTCCAGATGCTTCTACTTTTTGGAGAGTTGTTGCTGAACATAAAGTAAATGTTATGTTCACTGCTCCAACAGCTATTAGAGCGATAAAAAAAGAAGATCCAAATGGAGAATTTATAAAACAATATGATTTAAGCAATTTAAGAACTCAATTTTTGGCTGGTGAACGTTGTGATGTTGCTACTTTAGAATGGTATCAAAAACATATTCCAATTCCGGCTATTGATCATTGGTGGCAAACAGAATCAGGTTGGCCTATGATTGCTAACATGATGGGTATCGAATATTTGCCTATAAAACCAGGTTCGGCGGGAAAAGCTGTTTCTGGTTATGATATTAGAATTTTTAATGAGGTAGGAGAAGAATTAGGACCAAATGAAGAAGGATATGTGGTTATAAAATTACCACTACCACCAGGTACATTATTAGATTTATGGAAAGATAATGAACGATTTAAAGCTGGTTATTTGAATAAATTTCCAGGATATTACTTTTCTGGAGATGGTGGCTATATAGATGATGATAACTACATTTATATAACAGGTAGAGTAGATGATGTAATCAATGTTGCTGGCCACCGACTTTCTACTGCTGAAATGGAAGAAATTGTATCTTCTCATGACGTTGTTGCTGAATGTGCAGTAATCGGTATAAATGATGATCTTAAAGGTCAAATACCATTAGCATTGGTAGTTACAAAATCCGGTGAAATAATGGAAAATTTCCAATTAGAGCATGAAATAGTGCAGCTAGTTAGAACCCAAATAGGAGCTGTGGCTAGTTTAAGAAATGTAGTTGTGGTAGAAAGATTGCCTAAAACTCGATCTGGGAAGATTTTGAGAAAATTGTTAAGAAGCATAGTTGATGGCGATAATTATCAAATTCCTTCTACAATTGACGACGAAACAATTATTGATGAAGTAAAAGAAGAATTTCAAAAATATAAAATAGGATCATTCAAATAGATATGGTCTATATTAATTTAGCAATAAAAAATTTATCAAAACAAACAGATTTCATATATTTACATTTCATATATTGCTAAAAGCTAATTACTGAATACTAACAACTGAACACTGAAAATCAACAATATGAGTTACTATAAAATAAAAGATTTAGAAAACTATTTTAAAATGTATAAAAAATCGGTTCGTGAGCCTAGAAAATTCTGGGACAAGATTGCCGATGAGGAGTTTACTTGGTACCAAAAATGGGATAAAACCTTTGAATTTGATATGCAAGAAGCTAATTTTAAATGGTTTGTAAATGGAAAATTAAATATAGTTAAGAACTGTATTGACAGACATTTAAACAAAAGAGGTGATAAAACTGCTATTATTTTTGAACCAAATGATCCAAAAGAAGAAGCACAACATATAACTTATAATGATTTATATGTTAGAGTAGCTAAGATGGCTAATGTTTTACAAGAACATGGCATTCAAAAAGGAGATAGAGTTTGTATTTACTTACCTATGATTCCAGATTTAGCAATAGCAACTTTAGCTTGTGCTCGAATTGGGGCAATACATTCTGTTGTTTTTGCAGGTTTTTCTGCTTCGGCAGTTGCTGCTCGTATAAATGATAGTGAATGTAAAATGGTCATTACTTCTGATGGAGGATTTAGAGGAAACAAAACCATAGATTTGAAAGGAATTGTTGATGAAGCCTTAAAAAATTGTCCCTCTATTGAAACTGTTTTAGTTGCAAAAAGAACAAATGTTGAAATTGCAATGAAAGAAGGGCGTGACAAATGGTTACAGCCTTTATTAAACAGTGCAATGTCTTCTCACGTAGCTGAAATTATGGATTCAGAAGATCCTTTATTTATACTTTATACATCTGGTTCAACGGGTAAACCAAAAGGAATGGTTCATACAACTGGTGGTTATATGGTTAACACAGCATATACATTTAAAAATGTATTTAATTATGAAGAAAATGATGTATACTGGTGTACTGCCGATATAGGTTGGATTACCGGACATTCATATATTTTATACGGACCTTTATTAAATGGTGCTACAACCGTAATTTTTGAAGGTGTTCCTTCTTACCCAGATTATAGTCGTTTTTGGGAAGTTATTGAAAAACATAAAGTCAATCAATTCTATACGGCTCCAACAGCTATTCGTGCTTTAGCTAAAGAAAATCTTGATTATGTTCAACGTTTTCAATTAGAAACTTTAAAAGTTATTGGTTCCGTTGGTGAACCTATTAATGAAGAAGCTTGGCATTGGTATAATGATCACGTAGGAGGAAAGCGTTGTCCTTTAGTAGATACATGGTGGCAAACTGAAACTGGTAGTATAATGATTTCGCCAATTCCTTTTGTAACACCAACAAAACCAACTTACGCTTCTTTACCATTGCCTGGTGTTCAACCCGTTTTAATGGATGAATTGCGTAACGAAATTGAAGGTAATCAAGTAACTGGAAGTTTGTGTATTAAATTTCCTTGGCCATCAATGGCTAGAACGATTTGGAATGATCATAAACGTTATAAAGAAACTTATTTTACAGCTTTTCCAGGTAAATATTTCACTGGAGACGGTGCTTTACGTGATGAAGTAGGTTATTACAGAATTACAGGTAGAGTTGATGATGTAATTATTGTTTCTGGACATAATTTAGGAACTGCTCCAATTGAAGATGCAATAAACGAACATCCAGCTGTAGCTGAAAGTGCCATTGTTGGTTTTCCTCACGATATTAAAGGAAATGCACTTTATGGCTATGTAATCCTAAAAGAATCTGGTGAAGGTAGAGATAGAGATAATTTAGCTAAAGAAATTAACGAGATGATTTCTAACCAAATTGGTCCAATTGCTAAACTAGATAAAATTCAATTCGTATCAGGTTTACCAAAAACGCGCTCAGGAAAAATTATGCGTAGAATTTTACGTAAAATAGCAGAAGGAGATTATTCTAATTTTGGTGATATATCTACACTTCTAAATCCTGAAATTGTAGAAGAAATTAAAGAAGGTAAGATATAATATTTGCTTTTAATTTAAAAAGAAGAAACTGTTTCAATAATGAAGCAGTTTTTTTTTATTCCAAATCCTTATATTTGAAATTCTAAAAAAACAATAATGCGAAAGATTACTATACTATTGCTTGTAAGTTTGTTTATTCAAACAAACTATACATATTCACAGTCTAAAAGAAAGATAAGAAAATTAGAGGAAAAAGCACAATTGCTTAAAAAAGATTCTCAATCTGAAAAGAAAAAAGAAACAAAAATTAAGGAGTACGATCAAGTAATAACCAAGAAAGCAATTACAGACGATGGGTTATTTAAAAGTCATAATGTTGATGATAAATACTATTTTGAAATTCCAAATTTACTATTAAACAAAGAAATGTTATTGGTAAGCAGAATTGCTAAAATTCCTTCTGGACTTGGTGGTGGTTATGTAAATGCTGGTTCATCCGTTAATGAACAATTGATTGTCTGGGAAAAATTTCAAGATAAAGTACTACTAAAAGTTAAATCTTTTGAATCTATAGCTAATGATAGTTTGCCAATTAATATATCTGTCAGAGCCAATAACTATGAACCCACTTTGTTTGCTTTTGATATTGCTGCTTTTTCTAAAGATTCCTCATCAATAGTAATTGATGTGACAAAGTTTTATGCTTCTGATGTTAAAGCATTAAGTGGATTATCATCTAAAATGAGAGAAACTTATAAGGTTAAAAACTTAGATGATTCAAGAAGTTTTATCACTTCTGTTAAATCATTTCCAATGAATATCGAAGTAATTCAAGACTTTACTTACAATGCCTCTAATCCATCTATGTTAGAAAATACAGAGACAATTAGTTTACAAATGAA
>NZ_CAXBFR010000158.1:0-5434 GCF_963975005.1 uncultured Flavobacterium sp. | reverse complement strand
AATTTTATAATTCTTGGATATTTGTATGGAGCAGCTACTTCTTTGAACCACTGTTGTATATGTTTTTCTAATTCTATCGAAGCTTTATGTTTATCTTTTAAGACGATATGAGCACAAACTAGCATTCCTCGTTCTTTATCTGGAATTCCAATAACTGCGCATTCTAGAATATCTTTATGGGTTAAAAGTACGGATTCTACTTCAATTGAGGCAATATTATAACCAGAAGAAATGATCATATCGTCCCCGCGAGCAATAAACCAAAAATAGCCGTTATCATCTTTTTTAAAAATATCTCCTGTAATATTCCAACCGTTTTGAACGTAAGCTCTTTGTTTTTCTTCTCTATTTAGGTATTTGCATCCTGTAATTCCTCTAACAGCTAATTTTCCTATTTCGTTCGGTGGAAGTTCATTTCCTCTATCATCAATAATTTTAGCTTCATATCCAAGAATTGGAACTCCAGTTGCACCAGGTTTCATGTTATCTTCGTTGGATGATATAAATATGTGAAGCATTTCTGTCGCTCCAATTCCGTCAATGATTTTCAAACCTGTTGCATCATACCAATCTTGCCAAACTTGCAGCGGTAAAGTTTCTCCAGCTGAAACACATTTTCTCAAACTAGAAACGTTGAATTCATTAAGTTTTGTAGTTAATACTCTCCAAGCTGTTGGAGCTGTTAAACAAATTGTAATTTTATATTCCTGAATAGCTTTTAATAATAAATCTGGACTAGGCTTTTCTAGTAAAAAAGTGCAAGACCCAGAATACATAGGAAATAAGACTAACCCTCCTAGACCAAAGGTAAAAGCTAATGGTGGACTTCCTATAAAAACATCTTCTTTTTTGGGTTGTAAGGCATAAACTGGAAATGCTTCGCAAATGTTTAAAATGTCTTTGTGATAATGAGCTGTCATTTTTGGCAAACCTGTTGTTCCAGAAGTGAAACCAATTAAACAAACACTATCAGCTTTTGAATGATAGTTATCGAATGTTTTAGGTTTTGATTGCATTAATTGTTCTAAATCTCCATTTCTATAAAAACATTTTTTCTGTAAGAATTTAGATTTTACTTGATTCATATCTTCAGCCAAATCATTATCCGAAATTGCAATTGCAATTTCAGCACATTCAACTACTGTAGTTAATTCTTTAGTACGAAGTAGTGGCATAGTAGCTACAACAATTCCACCAGCTTTTAATATGGCAAACCAACATGCCACCATCATTGGATTATTTGCTGAACGCAACAAAACACGATTTCCAGAAACTAAGCCTAAATCATCTACTAAAACATGAGCAATTTGATTGGCTTTTTCGAATAAATCCTTATAAGTCCAAGTTTCTTCGAACGTACGAATACAAACCGCATCACCATCTCCATTTTGTATATGATTATCTAACAAACGTTCGACACAGTTCAGCATTTCTGGATGATGAAATTGTGGTAAATTGCATAAATAATCAGGTTGTAAGTCTATACTTGGTAGATTATCTTGTGCGAAATTGTCTGTATAATGCTTCATATTTTAAATTCCAATATTAAAAATTCTAAATTCCAATTAAAACGTAAATTTTGGAATTTGGAATTTGCATTTTGTGATTTATATTTTGTTGCTCTTTGGTTTTAAAACCTTTTTCATTCCTTCAACTTGTTTTCTTTCGGAAGCTTTTAAAGGATATAAATGAGAAATCCCCATTTTATATTGAACTGGAATATCTTCTGGTCGAAAACCTTCGTAAGCTTGAGCGTTTCTAACAAAATTTGGGTCTAATAACAACGGTCTTCCTAAAGCTACTAAATCAGCTCTTCCATTAAGGATTATAGTATTTATTTGATCAATATCTTGAATATATCCAGTTGTTATTGTTGGAACGTGCACTGAGTTTCGAATAGCATCTGAAAAAGGTGTTTGCCACATTCTTCCTGTTTGTGGCTTTTGATGTGCTACAGTATTTCCTGTTGAAACATTGATAATATCAGCTCCAACGTTTTTGAATGCAGTTACAATTGTTAATACATCTTCTTCTGAAATTCCATTTTCTGCCCAATCTGTTGCTGAAATCCGAACAGAAATTGGTTTTTCTTTTGGGAAAACATTTCTCATTTCATTGAAAACTCTCAATGGAAATTTTAATCGGTTTTCGATACGTCCTCCAAATTCATCTGAACGAATATTTGTTAAAGGTGAAAGAAAAGAAGCTAATAGAAATCCATGATGAGCTTGCAATTCAATCATGTCAAAACCAGCTTTATCTGAGTTTTTTGTAGCTTCAGCGAATTGAGAAGTTATTAAATCCATATCTTCCAAAGTCATTTCTTTTGGTGTAGAAAAATTTTCATTAAATGGAATAGGTGAAGCTGAAAGCAATTGCCATTTATCTTTTAAATCTTCTGTTTCCCATGGTTTTTTTGTAGCTCCTTTTCGACCTGAATGTCCTAACTGAATTCCGATTTTTGTAGTTGTATTTTTGTGAATAAAATCATTAATACGTTTCCATTCAACTATTTGATTTTCATTATATATTCCTGTACAACCTAAAGTTATACGTCCTGATTCTGAAACAGCGTTCATTTCGGTTAAAATCAAACCTAAACCACCAATCGCACGAGAAGTATAATGTTGAAAATGCCAATCATTTGCTAACCCGTTTTCGGCTGAATATTGTCCCATGGAAGACATTACTATTCTATTTTGTAATTCTAAATTTCTTAATTTGAACGTTGAAAAAGCAGCTGGAATTTGTTGTTGGTTGTTGGTTGTTGGTTTTAGGCAAGAATTAAACTCATGTAAAACTTTATTGGTAAAAGATTTGTCTCGAATTTGTAAGTTTTCGTAGGTAACTTTTTTAGAACGAGTCATGCATCCAAAGGCAAATTGGTAAAAAGGATGTTGTATGTGTCTGTCCATATTTTCAAACCAATCTAAAGAAACATTGGCAGCGTACTGAATCATTTCTACGCTATTTCTTCTTGATTTATCATAGTTTTGAAAAGCAGCTTGAATATCATTTGGATTAGTAATAATTGCATCCGATAAAGCAATAGCAGATTCCATGGCTAATTTTGTTCCAGAACCAATAGAGTAGTGGGCTGTGGCTTTTGAATCCCCTAATAAAACGATGTTATTATGATACCAATTTTCATTAGTTACATGCGGAAATTGCCTCCAATGCGATTTATTGGTAATTAGAGAATGTCCGTCTAATTCGGACTTAAATAATTCTTGTAATTTTTGAACTGTATCCGTTTCGTCATAAGTATCAAATTCGAATTTTCCCCATGTTTCTGGAGCGCATTCAAAAATCCAAGTACTCATTCCTTCTTCATATTGATAAGTATGCGCTGCAAAGGCTCCATGTTCTGTCTCTTTAAAGAAATAAGTAAATGCATCTAAAGGTTTTGTAGAACCCATCCAAACGAATTTATTTTTCTTTAGTTCTACTTTTGTTCCAAAGTCAGATTCAAATTTTGTTCTTATCAAACTTGATAAACCATCACAAGCAATGATTACATCTGAATCTGAAAACTGGCTTAAATCTTCTACATTGGCTTCAAAATGAAGATTTACACCTTCTTCTTTACAGCGTTGGTGTAATAACTGCAAAAGAGTTTTTCGAGAACAACCGCAAAAGCCGTTTCCAGCAATGTTGACTTCTTGTCCATCACGAGCAATTATGATATCATCCCAATACGCAAATTTACTTCGTATTAGCTCATAAGATTGCATGTCGCGTTTTAAGAATTCACCTAAAGTTTCATCTGAAAAAACTACCCCAAAACCAAAACTGTCGTCTGGACGATTACGTTCATAAATATCGATTTGACAATTTGGCATTGCTTTTTTAGTTAAAATCGAAAAATATAAACCTCCTGGACCACCACCAATTACTGTTATTTTCATTTTTAATCTGAATTTATTTACTTCACTAACTTAATGGATAAAAAAGTGTTCAGTGAATTTTTTCTCAGAATCTCGTCTAAAATTCTGAATTTTAAAGTAACCTATTTGAAATTATTTTTCTAAGGAACATTGATTTTCTATTCTCATAAAATCGAAAGCTCCTTTTCTTAGTTTTATTCTATATTCTAAATACCCTTTTAAACACGTTAAAAAATTAGCCCAACCAAATGAATTACCTGAAAGCCATTTTAGTCCTTTTAAGTCATTCTCCCTACTTTTTTCAGTAATAGTTACTAAAGTTGAATTGTTTTCTTTTTCGGTTAAAGTCATTTCAACTAAAAGTTCAATTTCATCTACTAACCAATAAAATGAGATGTATTCATCTTTAATAATTTTCCCAACTCTAACAGGGCAATCCATTTCAAATTCTGGAAAATTCCATATCAATTCACTTCCTTCTTCCATCATTCCAGTACTTTTAGAAATAAAGTAATAGCTCATCGTGTCCGGATTAATAATAGCATCAAAAACCTGATGAACGGGTTTCTGAATTTGCATTGCTACTTCAATTTCTAATTTTTCTGTTGTCATTTTATGCTCTTTTTATTGAAAAAATTTCTCCTAATGTTCCGTAATTTGATCCTGCTAAACGTGCTACAGGTTTGTATTTATTTAAATCAATGTAATTATTTTCCATTAATATAGAATCATCTATATGAATGATCTTTATTTTACCAATCACAACACATGCGCCACCATTGGTCTCGTTCTCGATGAAGTAGTGATGAATTTTTTCGCACTCCAGATGAACTAAACTTTCTTTAACTCTTTTGGGTTTAACCATAACAGAATCAATGGGTGTTAGTTTTGCCAATTCAAATTCATCCGTTAAAGCATCAACTGACTCAGAAGTTGCATTCATTTGCTCAACAACATCAAGTGTTACTAAATTTACAACAAACTCATTATTATTCAACACATTGTTTAAGGTATCTTTGTTTTTGTTATTATCTCTACGAGTTGAAAACATAACGCAGGGAGGATCACTTGAAACCATATTGAAATAAGAAAAAGGAGCAAGGTTGTTGATTTCCTTATCGTCAATTGTAGAAATCCAACCTATTGGTCTTGGAATTATGGGGACTCATGATCTCCTTCATAAGCTAATATTGCATAATTCTTTTTGCAAAATACAAAAAAACACATTTATAAATATTTCAATATAATTATTGATTTGCTATTTTTTTATTGTTATTTTTCTATAGATGATAAAAATAATTAGATTTTATATTGTTATTGATAATATATTGTTGCAAAATTAATATATTTATGCAAAATTTTTATATATGGAAATAATTGCTTGCCCGAAATGTCAAAATAATGACATTGTAAAAAGTGGAATCATTAAAGAAAGACAACGTTATCTGTGCAAAAAATGTAACTACTATTTTACAGTAAATAAACTTGGGAAAAGAATAGATGATTACTACGTAACAAAGGCTTTACAGCTCTATCTAGAAGGGCTA
>NZ_CAXBFR010000157.1:0-5575 GCF_963975005.1 uncultured Flavobacterium sp. | reverse complement strand
TTTTCCATAACGAAGTACAACTACGTGTGTACAAACTTTTTCGACTTCATCCAATAAATGTGAAGCTAATAAAATCGTTGTTCCTTGAGAAGCAATTAAACGAATTATATCTCTAATTTGACGAATTCCTTGTGGGTCAAGACCGTTTGTAGGTTCATCTAAAATTAATATTTCTGGATCATTTAGTAGGGCAGAAGCAATAGCTAAACGCTGTTTCATCCCTAAAGAAAAAGTTTTGAACTTTGAGTCTTTTCTTTCTACTAAGCCAACTAATTCTAACTTTTCAGCCACTTTAGTAAAAGGAATGTCTTTAATTTTACAAACTAACTCTAAGTTTTCTTGAGCTGTCATGTAAGGATAAAAGTTTGGCCTTTCTATAATTGCACCAACTTTTTTTAAAGCCTCATGCGTTTCCATTGTGCCATTGAACCAAGAAAATTCTCCAGAGGTTTTGTTGACTACGTTTAAAACGATTCCAAGAGTTGTTGATTTTCCTGAACCATTTGGACCTAAAATTCCATATACATTTCCTTTTTGTATTTCAAAAGAGACATTGTTTACCGCATGAATTTTTTTGCCAAATATTTTATTGAGGTTCTTTATTGAAAGTATTGTTTCCAAAGTTTTAGTTTTTAATTGTAAGTATAAGACGTTGGAAAATGGGTTTTGTTACTCGATTTATATAAATGAAAAAAAGTTGACACGAATTACACGAATTTTCACAAATTAATTTGAGTGAATGTGTTTGAAAATTGATGTATTAATTGAATTTAATTTTTAGTGTTTTATATTAATCTTTTATCAATAATTTTTATTCCTTCAGTGCATTGAAAATCTAATTGTTTGACATCTTCTTTATTTGATAAAGGAATAAGGGATTTAGCTTCTTTAAAGTAAGATTTTGCTTTATTTAATTGTTTAATTGTAGATGATTTGTTGTTTAAAATATCAACTCCATAATTAAATAATTCTTCTATTAAACTATTTGGGTTGTTCTTGTTATATGAAAATGTGTTTCTTGCAATTTTTAATAGTAATTCATTTTTATCTAAAAGTAACAATTTATTAATTTCTGTTTTATACTCTATTGTTTCATTTTTTCTAAAACCTTTATTATAACCTTCAACTAAATTAGTAAAAGCTTCTAATTTTATTGGATTATTTAATAATTGAAAGATTGGATCACATGGCAAATGGGTTTCGATAAAAATTTCTCCTTCAGAAAGAAAATATTTAGGGTTTATTTTATTGGTAAAAGTATTGCTAAAGTTTAATGAAGTTGTTGACCAAAACAAATCACATAATAACCAATTTTGGCCAATAAATACAGCATTCCAAGTGTGATTTGGTCGTTCCAACTTATCATTTTCTTTAAAATTAATTGGTTTGATATAACCATCAACTCTAATCGATTTAATATCTAAAAGTTTACAGTATTGATTAAAGATTAATGTGTAATCTTCGCACAAACCTTTACCACTTTTTACCGTTTTTTCTATATTTTGAAGTTCTCCACCATAAAAAAATCTTTCAGAATCTCCTGTTATATTATTATAAGTCCAATGTAATAATATGTTTAGTTGTTCTTTTTGATCATTTGTTGTACTCTTGGCTTTTTTAGCTAAATCATGTAAGCTGTTTATATTACTAAAACTGTCATAATCAATAATAAAAACATCATTATCTTTAGGTTTTTCTTGTGAATGAATTGTCGTTGAAACTAATAAAAAAAGAGCTAGAATTTTTGTTTTCATTTTAATTAATAATTGTAAAACCTTCAGTTTGTTTATTACTTTCTACTTCAATTGTGTTACTTTGAGTTAACATCGTATCAAAATCTACATCTGTGATATCAAAACTAAATTGCGTAACCCATTGATCTGAGATATTAGAATTATCAGATTTTATTTCTTTAGTATCAGAATTTAATGCGTAGGTTTTGTCTTTACCTATAAAGTTGAAAGTAATTCCTTTGTTGGTTTTTATATTTTGTGTTCCAACTACAGTAATATTCAGAAAATGAAATTCAGCTATTTCTTGTACTTTAATCCAAATTCCACCTGTTTCATGACTAGCAATTTTATCCCCAATATAATCTGTGATTTTTTCTTCTGAAATTACATCTACAAGATTTTTTTGAGGAGTTTCTTTACCACTTATTTTTTTGGATATTTTTTTAAAAAGAGAAAACATATTTTGATTTTTGTATTAATAATTCAAAGCTACAAAAAAACCTGCAAGTTTTCACTCACAGGTTTTGATTTTAATAGGATTCCGAGTCAAACTCGGAATAAGTGATTCACAACATTTTTTGCAAAAATGTGTTCTCTACTTATTTTATAGTTTCAAAACTACGTTTTACAAAAGCAGTTAGTTCTTCTCCTTTTAATAAACCTTGAGAAAGTTTGGCTAAATCTAAAGCTTGTTTTACCAAGTTTGCTTTAACCGTTTCGTCTTTCGTATTTAATAATGAAGTTGCGAATTCAGAATTTGTATTTACAATCAAATTGTACATATCTGGGAAATTTCCCATTCCGAACATTCCTCCGCCACCACCAGATTGACTCATTTCTTTCATTCTTCTCATGAATTCTGGTTGAGTTATCATAAACGGTGCAGCATTGCTATCCATTGCTTCTAATTGAACGCTATATTTTTCTTTTGGCACAACCACTTCAATTGAAGTTTTTAGTGTCTCACTTTCCTCGTCTGATAATTTTGAAATTTGAGTATCTTCTTTTTCAATTAATTTATCGATAGCATCACCATCAACACGTGCAAACGTTAAGTTTTCATTGTCACTTTCTAATTTCTGTATTAAATGCGAAACAATCGGACTATCTAATAGCAAAACTTGATACCCTTTGTCTTTTGCAGCAGCAATATAACTGTGTTGTGCTTCTTTGTTTGAAGCATAAAGAATAACTGTTTTTCCGTTTTTGTCAGTTTGTGTGTCTTTTACTTTTTCTTTTAATTCGTCTAAAGTAAAGTAAGTATCATCAACTGTTGGATATAAAGTAAAAGCTCCTGATTTTTCATAGAATTTTGGTTCAGAAAGCATTCCGTATTCCAAAACAATTTTGATATCATTCCATTTTTTCTCGAAATCTTCACGGTTTTCTGTGATTAATGATTTCAATTTACATTTCCATCAGCTTGTAGATAAGAACGAGAAACATTTAAAGGAATATCTGGAGAATCAATTACACCCTTTAACATCGTTAAGAATTCAGGTACAATTCCTTCAACATTATCGGTTACATAAACCTGATTTTGGTATAACTGAATTTTATCTTTTTGCATTTGAATATCAGCAGATAATTTTGGAAAATATAAAATTCCAGTCAAATTAAAAGGATAATCTACATTTAAATGAATGTGAAACAATGGTTCCTCAAATTGCATTGGATACATTTCTCTGTAAAAAGATTTGTAATCAGCATCTGATAATTCAGTTGGTAATTTTGTCCAAGCTGGATTTGGATTATTAATGATATTGTCTACTTCAATTTCTTCTGGTTTAGCATCTTTTTCTGCGTCTTCTGGTAAAGGAATTTGCTCCATTTTTGTTCCAAATTTAATTGGAATAGGCATGAACTTATTATATTTAGATAACAATCCGCCAATTTTACTTTCTTCTAAGAATTCTAAAGAATCTTCAGCAATGTGTAAAATGATTTCTGTTCCTCTTGTAGTTTTATCACTAGAAACTAAAGTGAATTCCGGACTTCCATCACAGGTCCAATGTGCAGCTTGTGCATCTGTATGTGATTTTGTAATTAATTCTACTTTTGAAGCTACCATAAAGGCAGAATAGAACCCTAATCCAAAATGACCAATTACACCTGAATCTTTAGCTGAATCTTTATATTTTTCTAAAAACTCTTCAGCTCCAGAAAAAGCAATTTGGTTGATGTATTTTTCTACTTCTTCAGCAGACATACCTAAACCTTGGTCAATGATGTGTAATTTTTTTCCTTCTTTATCGATTTTTACTTCGATAATCGGATTTCCATATTCTGATTTTGATTCACCAATGCTCGCTAAGTGTTTTAATTTTAAAGTGGCATCGGTTGCATTTGAAATAAGTTCACGCAAGAAAATTTCGTGATCACTATATAAGAACTTTTTGATTAAGGGAAAGATGTTTTCTACTGAAACATTAATTTTTCCTGTTGTCATATTTATTTTTTTTTTAGGTTAAACAATTTGATTTTACAATAGACAAATAGAGTACCAATTGCATTTAATCTGACAAATTGACTGATGTTGGAATTTTGCTACAATAAATCGTAATTTTATAAAGAACATATTAAATTGTGAACTATTTTTGTATAAATAAATTAATAAAATTTTTAATTATGAAAAAGAGAATTTTAATAGTAGTGTTTTCCATTTTGTTATTTGGATGTAAATCACAATCAGTTACCAACACAAATGTTGATAATAAAGTTGAAAGAGTTATAAAAGGAGATTGGACAATTACAAACGTAAGTTTTCCTGGTTCAGATTATATCAAAGTGACTTCTTTTGATTTGGCTGATTCTAAGTGTTTTGTTGGAAGTACTTGGAAATTCGTTTCAAACAATAATAAAGGAACTATGACATTAAATGATGCTAGTTGTATCTCGTTTAGTTCACCTATTACTTGGTATATAAACCAAGAAGGAAATTTTGTAATGAAAATTATAAATGATTATAAAGCAAAAAAAGTAAATCAAGGTTATATTTTAAGAGTAGCTAATGTTACAGAAACAAGCTTTGAATTAATAGATAAAATCAACGTTGGAGGTATAATGAAAGAAGTGACTTACCAATTTCAAAAACAATAATTAAAAATATACATATGAAAAATTCAATACTAAAAAGTTTAAGTTTTATTTTAATAGCAGGAATCGTTTTAACAAGTTGTGAGGCTGCTAAAAACACTAATAAAACACAACGTGGAGCAGCTATTGGAGTTGCAGCTGGAGCAATTTTAGGTGCAGTTATCGGGAATAATGTAAAAGGAGGAAGTTCTGAATTAGGAGCTGTTCTTGGTGGAGTAGTAGGAGGAGTTGCTGGTGGAGTTATCGGTAATAAAATGGACAAACAAGCCAGAGAAATTAAAGAAGCTTTACCAGGAGCTGAAGTTGAAAGAGTTGGGGAAGGGATTAAATTAGTGCTAGGAGAAAATGCAGTTCGTTTTGACACAAGTAAATCAACATTAACAGCACAAGCTCAAGCTAATTTAGATAAATTAATTCCAGTTTTTAAAAGTTATGCTGACACTGATATCACAATTTTTGGATATACTGATAGCACAGGATCTGTTGATTTTAATCAAAAATTATCAGAACAAAGAGCAGCTTCAGTTAAAAATTATTTAGCTGGAAAAGGAATAAGTGTTACTCGTTTTACTACAAAAGGTTTAGGAATAGCTGATCCTATTGCAGATAATGAAACTGTTGATGGAAGAAGTAAAAACAGACGTGTAGAATTTGCTATTACAGCAAATCAGAAAATGATTGATGATGCTGAAAAAGAAGCAGGACAATAATATTACAAACAATTGATTTTAAAAAGACTACTTAGT
>NZ_CAXBFR010000156.1:0-5608 GCF_963975005.1 uncultured Flavobacterium sp. | reverse complement strand
ACGAAAAGTTGAAAAATTAGGATTAGAAGTGAATACACTTTTGCATTCAGTCGAAGAATCAATTGAATGGTTTCAAAACAATAATCATCCTGATTTGATCTTTTTAGACATTCAACTTTCTGATGGATTATCATTTGAAATTTTTGAACAAATTGACATCAAAAGTGCGGTCATTTTTACCACTGCTTATGATGAATATGCGTTGCGTGCTTTTAAGTTAAATAGCATCGATTATTTGCTAAAACCAATTGATGATGTTGACTTGGAAATTGCTGTAAATAAATTCAAGAATCAAGTCCGAAAAAGTACGGTTTCAACTTTAGATTTTGAAATGATTAAGAAGATGATTTTAGGAACTGAAACGAAAGAATACAAAAACAGATTTTCTGTAAAGATTGGACAACAACTTAAAGTGATTTCAATTGATGAGGTTGAATGTTTTTTTAGTGAAAATAAAGGAACTTATCTACATACTTTCGAAAACCGAAATTATCTTTTAGATACAACTTTGGAGCAAATAGAAGTGGAGTTAGATCCAAAAGAATTTTATCGTGTAAGTCGAAAGTTCATCATTCCTTTAAAGGCTATTAATGAAATTCAGGTTTATAGCAATTCTAGATTGAAAGTTATTTTGCCTTCTTATAAAGAGGAAGAAGTTATAGTTTCAAGAGAAAAAGTTTCTGATTTTAAGACTTGGATCGGTTAAAACTGTACATTAAACTTTTTATATATGTAACTATACGTAAAATTTTGATTGTTAATTAAATAGAATGATACTATAGGAATTATCTATCGTGATTTTAAGCCTTAATAAAGCGTTTTCTTATTCCAATAAAAACAAAAATTAGTATTGTAAATGAAATGAAAAAAGGCACAATAAATTCTATCAAATTTAGAGGTAACATTATGGCTATTATTAACAATTGAAAACCTAATCCAAAAACAGATAATGAAGTCATAAACCAATTTGGAAACCTTTTTACCTTGTATGCATCTTTGTCTAGAAAGTGAATAATTTTATCAAAACTACCATAAACAATAGTGTAGATTTTGAATAAAATATCAACCGATTTTTGACTTTCACCAGGTAAAGCTTTTGGCGATTTGTATTCAAAAATCTTACTTGTTGCGTCACCACCAACCGATTTATTTCTTAAAATCACATAGTAATAATTGTATAAAGTGCCTTGTAATTGTATGCCAAAAAAAGCCAAAATAGTATACCATAAAGAGGTGTTTGAGACAAAACAAATTGCCATAAAAAACATAAAATTTAAGACAATATCGAATACACTATCGAGGTATCTTCCGGTGTAAGATGGCGTATTTTTAATACGGGCTAACTCACCATCTGCAGCATCGATAATTGACTTCAAAATGATGAAGAAACCAGCTGTAAAATAGTAGTGATTTAGGATGCAATATATAGCAATTAATCCGGAAATTCCGAAAAGTAAAGTTACGTGAATTGGTGTGAATTTGGTGTTTTTTAATTGTAAAGCAAAGGCTTTTCCAAAGGTTCTTCCATAGTCTGATAAATCTAAAAATTTATCTTTTTCGGCAAGTTTTGACATGTATAATAATCAAAGAAATGTGACAATATAGTCAGGTAGTAAATATACTATTTTATTTTGATAAACGATGTAATACAAATATCATAGCTGATAAAAGTAAGAAAGCCATCAATTGATGTATTAAGCCTAACCACATTGGAACGTGAAAAATTAAGGTAAAAACACCAAGAATAAATTGCAAAAACACAAAAGACAATAGTATTTTTAAACCTCTGCTTTGAGTTTTGTTTAGGTTAATTTTTCTGCTTTTGTAGTATAAGAATGCGATTAAAGCAACTACGACATAAGCAAAAGTTCTGTGCACAAATTGAACACCACTTTTCCCTTCAACCAAATTTTTAAATAATGAGGATTGTTCAATAAATACACTTTCGTGAATAAATTGCCCGTCGCTCATCAAAGGCCAATGATTATGAACTAATCCAGCATTTAAACCAGCAACAAAACCGCCATAAATAATTTGAATAATAAGAGCAACTAAAGCAACTCTTGCAATAGTTCTCAACGATTTATAGATGTCATTTTTTTGAGGATAGATTAAATCTAGTACAACCCAAAGCGTATAAGCAAAAGTAATAAACGCAAAGGTTAAGTGTAAGGCCAATCTAAAGTGACTCACATCAGGATTATCTATTAATCCACTTCTTACCATAAACCAACCTAAAAACCCTTGAAACGCACCCATTCCAAGTAGAATTATACATTTTTTAATTGTTTCTTTGTCTAATTTCTTTTTAATTAAAAAATAAACGAAAGGAATTATGAAAACGATACCAATAATTCGTCCTATAAAACGGTGAAACCATTCCCAAAAATAGATGAATTTATAATCAGAAAGTGTAAAGTCGTTGTGAATATTTATTTTTTGGTATTCAGGAAATTTCTTGTATTCTTCAAAAGCATCAACCCATTTTTCTTCACTTAATGGTGGAAACGTATCAGTCACTAAATGCCAATCCGTCATGGATAAGCCCGAATTAGTCAAACGTGTAATTCCTCCAACCATTACCATGATAAATAGTAACACACATCCTGAAAGTAGCCATATTATGACTGGTTTATTGTTTTTCATTTTGACCTATTAGTGTAATTTCGTTTATTTTATTCTTTTTATCAATTAGATTTATGAAAATCTGAGATATTAAAAGTTGTAATAATGGCAATAATATTAGTATTAAATTCATAATTATAAGTCGAATAGAAATATTCGATTGGATTAAATTATTTAGCAAATGCTTTTGAAGGAACTGATAAAATAAATTTACAATAATAAAAACAAATAAGAATGAAACTAAGGAAATGATAAAGTAAAAAAGACTTATTTTCTTAACTTTAAGTTTTCTATTCTTGATTTTTTTTGAAAAAAGTATATTTAAAACAATAATTTCCACTATTATGCAAATAGTGAAAAATATTCCAAAACTATCCATGCTTAATATTTTAGTAAAATTACTTTAAGTCTATTGTAAATAAAAGAAACAAAAGTTAAACTTTTTGTAAACCCATTTTTTCAGCTTTTTGCAATACAAATTGATAAGCAGCTTCATATTCATTTGGTATTTCTCCTTCTAAAATGGCTTCTTTAACGGCTTCTTTTAGGGTGCCAATCTCTCTTGAAGGTTTGAGGTTAAATATTTCCATTATTTGTTCACCAGAAATAGGTGGTTGAAATTGTCTAACATGATCTCGTTCTTCGACCTCTACAATTTTTTGTCTAACTATATTGAAATTGTTGTGATATTTCTTGAATTTATGAGGATTTTTGGTGGTGATATCAGCTTCACAAAGTGTCATTAAATTTTCTACATCTTCACCAGCATCAAAAACCAAACGTCTAACGGCAGAATCAGTCACAATTTCTTGAGATAATACTACAGGACGCGAACTCATTATTACCATTTTTTGGACAAATTTCAATTTTTGATTCAATGGCATGTGTAATCTAAGAAAGATTTTTTTAACCATTTTTCCACCTAAAAATTCGTGACCGTGAAATGTCCAACCATTCTTTTTACTAAATTTTTTAGTTGGAGCTTTTCCAATATCGTGTAATAATGCAGCCCAACGCAACCAAACATCATTTGTGTTCGGACAAATATTATCTACAACTTCTAATGTGTGATAAAAATTATTTTTGTGGGTGTGACCTTCAATTTCTTCTACATTATTTAAAGCTGTTAATTCAGGTAAAATGATGTCTAAAAGGCCAGTTTTATATAGTATTAAAAACCCTGTTGAAGGTTTGTCTGTAGAAAGAATTTTGTTTAATTCATCTACAATTCGTTCCCCAGAAATGATTGAAATTCGCTCTTTATTTCTAGTAATTGCTTCTAAAGATTCTGTTTCAATTTCAAAATTTAATTGTGTTGCGAAACGAATTGCACGCATCATTCGCAAAGGATCATCCGAATAAGTAATATCAGGATTTAAAGGTGTTTTTATAGTTTTTGACTCTAAATCTCTTACACCATTGAAAGGATCAACTAAATCACCATAATTTTCTTCATTTAAAGAAAAGGCTAGTGCATTTATAGTAAAATCTCGTCTTTCTTGATCATCTTGTAGCGTTCCAATTTCAACTTTAGGGTTTCGACTTTCTGTTTGATAACTTTCTTTTCGTGCACCAACAAATTCAATATCTGTGTCTTTATAGCGGAGCATTGCTGTTCCGTAGTTTTTAAAAACTTGGACTTTTGGTTTGTTGGGAAGAAGAGCTGAAACTTTCAGCGCTAAATCAATTCCACTTCCTACAGCTACAATGTCAATGTCTTTCTTTAAAGGCCTATTTAAGAGGAAATCACGAACAAAACCGCCAATAACATAAGTTTCTACATTAAGTTCTTGACTTGCCTTTGCAATGATTTTGAATATTGGGTTATTTAGTGCTTTTGTGTAATTCATTTTTTTTGACCTCAAATTCGCAAATTCCTGTAATTGGGATTTGGGATTTATTTTTTGGAATTTTACTTACGAATAATCTTCACTTGACTATCCAACCCTAACTTAATAATAGTTGAAGGATTTTTACAAATTTTATCTTTTTGCAAATTTACTACATAGTCAACACCTTTTATAATTTCTGGGTCAATTTCTTTGAAAGATTTTGGGGAAGGCATACCTGAAAAATTAGCTGACGTTGAAACTAAAGGTCTCTTCATGCGCTCCATGAGTTTGAAACAAAAAGGTTCTTTTACGATTCTAATGGCTAAAGTATTGTCTTCTGCAATTAAATTTTTAGCTACGTTTTTAGGTTTGTCTAATATTAAAGTAGTAGGGTTTTCGGACATGTCTAAAATTTCCCAAGCTACTTCTGGTATATCTTTAAAGATATTGAAAACCATTTTATCTGAATTCATTAAGCAAATCATGCTTTTGCTTTCTTGTCGCTTTTTTAGTGCATAGATTTTAGCTACAGCTTCTTCATTAGAGGCATCGCAACCAATTCCCCAAATAGTGTCAGTTGGATAAAGGATTATTCCACCTTCTTTTATTACTTCGTAAGCGTTGTTTATTTCTGTGTTTATGTCCATTATTTGAAAGTTAAGTTTTTAAAAGATTCAAAACTAATTAGATTTAAATATTTTTTCCTGTTTTTATCCAACATGTTGAATTCAAAAAAAGAGTTTTCAGCTTCAATTATTTTTCCAATTTCTTGTTTTTTAGAAATTATCCCAACACCCCAATCAGAATCTATACAGCAAGAATTGACATCAGGATTAAAACGCCATTTTAAAAATGCTTTCCAAGTAGTTCCATTCCATGCACCGTGAGCAGGAGTTTTAATATATTGAAAATTTTCTCTCGCATGCCATTCAGAAGGTGGATTGCAATCGTGAAGGACAATGTAACCGTTATCTTTGATGAAATTTAATGCATTTAATATGTCCCTGTTTACCTGCTCTGCAAGATGTAACCCATCAATAAATATAACATCAAATTTTATATCATTATTTAATATCTCATTATTGTTTAATTTTTGAAAGAAAACATCACTTGTCATTTTAAAATCGACAGGATTTGATTTAAATTCTACT
>NZ_CAXBFR010000155.1:0-5751 GCF_963975005.1 uncultured Flavobacterium sp. | reverse complement strand
CTTTCATAAGGTAATGTTCTTTCATAAGGTAATGTTGTTGTTGGTTGGTTGGGTTTTTAAAAGGTTTTTATTCCATTAAATTTATAAACGGAATTTTTAGTAACGTTTATTTCAAGTTGTTTCTTTATTTTTTCTAATTTTTTTCCAAATTTTCAACCTGTATTTAGCTTTATTGCTAAAATATTTCTCGTCAGCTTCTCCTAAAAGAAAACCTATAGATTTAAATTTATTAGAATGATCAAAAACCACTTTCAAGGAAGCGGTTATTGGTAATGCTAATATCATTCCTGGAATTCCCCATAACATGGAGAATAATATAATCACTAATATGGAGGCAAATGAATTTAAAGACACTTTAGAACCTGTGATTTTAGGTGTAATAAAGTTTCCTTCTATAAATTGTATAAATCCAAAAATTGCTATTACTCCAACGGAATATAAATAAGAGTCTTTTGTGGCTAAGGCAACTAATGCAGGCAAAAGCGAACCAATAATAATTCCAATATAAGGGACTAATAATAATAAAGCACATAGAAACCCAAAGAAAAAAGGATAATCGATGCCTAAAGCCAATAGACCAATACTGTTTAACAATCCGACAATTCCCATCACACTTACTAAGCCGACTAAATAATTTTGTTGCACATCATAAAGTTGATTCAAAATAGCTCTCATGTTTTTTCTGTTGCTTATTTTTGAAGTGGCTTTATATAGAAAACTTATTAAGAAACTTCTGTATAATAAGAAAAAGAACATGTACAATGGTGTTAAAATAAAATCACCTAAAATGCCACCTGAACTTGAAATAAATTGAAATATTTTATTAGAATTTCTTTTTACAATTTCTTTGACTTCAATATTGTCACCACCAACGATATCTTCGCTTTCAATACCGGTTGAATTTTCAGTTTCCCTAATCAAGATGTTGGTTTTTTCTAATATTTTATCATAATACATATCACTTTTTGCCATGATATCTTGAAACTGAATTCCAATTAAAACAAAAATGATAAAAATGATTGAGGTGAAAATTAAAATAGCAATCAGAATAGAAACAATTCTATTAAAACACAATCTTTTTTCAAAAAAGCGTACAATAGGATAAACTAAAACACTCAACAGAATGGCAAAAAGAATGGGTGTTATGAAATCTTGCAGCATATATGCTAAGAAAACAATCAAGACAAATGCTAATAAATCTTGAACGATGTGTGTTTTTTTGGTAGTTGTATCCATAAAGGTTCTTTTATAGGGAACTGTCTATAAATATATTAATAACTTATTAGGATACCAATATATTTATAGACAGTTTAATTAATCTTTAGATGTTGATTATAATTCAGCAATCATTTTTTTAACTTCATCTTTAGTTTTTCCGATTTTTTGTTGGATTTTTCCATACAATTCATCTTCTTTTCCTTCTTCATAAAGTAAATCGTCTTCAGTTAAATCTGCGAATTTTTGTTTTAATTTACCTTTTAATTCATTCCAATCGCCTTTGATTCCTGTTGTGTTCATACTGTTTTGAATTTAAATTAATAATTATTTTATTCTTGAATTTTAGTTGTTATATCTTCTTAAAACCCAAGCTTGTTCTTCGTGCTTTTGAATTATAGCTGTTAAGAAATCGGCTGTTCCAAAATCAGCTGTTTTTTCAGTTTCTTTAATAAAATCTCTAATTTTACTTATTAATGTTCTATAATCATCTAATAATTCTTTGACCATTGCCTCTTTTTCTTCATATTTAGTAGATTCAGTAAGTACTGAATGTTCATTAAACTCTTTCATAGTTCCAATGGATTTATCTCCTAATTTTCCAATTCGTTCAGCTACTTCATCAATAATTAATTCTAGTTCATTATATTGAGCTTCAAAAAGTTTATGCATTTCCATGAAACTATTTCCAGCTACATTCCAATGAAATTTTCTAGTTTTTACATATAAAACCATTTCACTGGCCAAAACTACTGTTAGGTTTTTAATATTAGATTTTATGTCTTCTTGTGGTATTCCTAATTTAGTATCCATTTGTAATAATTTTTAGTTTTTTAAAATGTTCTCTACAAAGATATTGCTACAAGACGGTAAACGTCTTATAGAATTTTTAAGGATTCTTATAAAATTTTAAGTTTATTGAATTCAAGTTTGTAAATTTGCCCAACAACAAACTACAAATGACTACAGAACAACTATTTCAGCAGATTCAAATAAAAAAATCATTTCTTTGCATTGGCTTAGATGTTGATTTAAATAAAATTCCAAAACATTTATTAGCATTAGAAGATCCAATTTTCGAATTCAATAAAGCTATTATAGATGTTACTCACGATCTTTGTGTTTCTTATAAACCTAACACTGCTTTTTATGAGGCTTATGGTTTAAAAGGGTGGCAATCGCTTCAAAAAACTATAGAATATATAAATTCAACTTATCCTGAAATTTTTACAATTGCCGATGCAAAACGTGGTGATATTGGAAATACTTCATCCATGTATGCCAAAGCTTTTTTTGAAGATTTAAATTTTGATTCTGTAACCGTTGCTCCTTACATGGGTAAAGATTCGGTTGAGCCTTTCTTGGCTTTTGAAAACAAGCATACGATCATTTTGGCTTTGACTTCAAATGAAGGTGCTTTTGATTTTCAGACCTTAGCAACGAATGGAAAAGAATTATACAAGCAAGTTTTAGAAACGTCTAAAAGTTGGAAAAATTCAGAAAATTTAATGTATGTAGTTGGTGCAACTAAAGCTGAATATTTTACTGAAATCAGAAAAATTGTTCCTAACAGTTTCTTACTCGTACCCGGAGTTGGTGCTCAAGGTGGAAATTTACAAGACGTTTGTAAGTTTGGAATGAATGATGAGGTTGGATTATTAATAAATTCTTCACGTGGAATTATTTATGCATCAAACCAAGAAGATTTTGCTCAAAAGGCTAGGGAAGAAGCTTTAAAAATACAAGAGGAAATGAAAATCATTTTGTCTAATGCTTAACCACTTTTTTATTAATCCAAAAGCCTATATCATTATAAATTTTCAAGAAATAAACTCCTTGACTTAAATGTGATATATTGATGGAACTATTTGGATTGTATGTTCCTGTTTTTTGCCCTTTAACATCATATATCTCAATAGAAATTAATGTTTCAGCGGATGTAATAGTAATTTCATTTTGTGCTGGATTTGGAAAAACTTGAACCGAATTATCAGAAAAATTGGCAACATTTAATGCATTTGAAGTCGTTATACCAATACTCGGATTCAAATACGTTCCGCTACCAGTTGCCTCTAATTTTATGGCTTTAACTAAATAGTGTCTAATCACAGTGGTTAAATCACCATCATTGAAAAATAAATCAGTAATTGGAGTAGGAGTTAATCGAACAAATGGACCATTTTCTGTATAACTTTTATAAATATGATAGCCAATGATATTTGAATCTGTTGATGCACTCCACGTTATTAAATGACCATTATTGATAGTAACTTCAATATTAGTTGGAGGAATTACTTGATTTAATCGTAAGGTTGGATCACCATGATATTGCAAATGCGTTCTTCCCCAAAATTCCCAAGTATCATAATCTTGTTCAGGTTTTTGGTATAAATTATTGGTTTGGTTGTGGTCCATAATTCGTTTTATACTCCAACCCATAGTCTCTCCCATTCCTGTTTGATGAAACAAATTTACTGCAGAAGTAGTGTAAAGTATTCCTAAACATTTTGTAGGTTTTGAAAGTAAGTTTCTAATGTGACCTGCTCCCCATGAGTTTTGAACATCATCCCAATAGCCCCAATAACTTTGATCTGAACTAAAAATAGTAGCATTCATACCAAATTGATCCCACTCATTTGGATTGGGAACTTGAACATTTTGCATAAATACTTGATATGGTCCTGTTTGATTTACCCAAAAAGGAAAAATAGTTGTACCAGAATATTGATACACATTATTAACTCCTGATAAAGGAATCAAACTTCTGTAAGAACCATCATTAGAATTATCATATCCAAAGTTAAAAGCGGTTTCATTTCCCATGTCATAACTAGATGCTACTATTCTGTAATTGTGCAAACGATTCAAATAACTTTGTAAAAGTTGTAATTCGGTTTGAGAACTTCCACCAATGTTAGCAAAATCTACTCTTCCAAATGCCATTTCCAATTCACTTGGAATAAAATCTTGATCCCATTTTAAATCGTTAGGTAAGTTGATGGCTTTTGAATCAATATTTCCTGGATTATAGGTTGCAACATCAGTAAAAATGCCATCTATATCGGCATAATAGCAATCTGCTCCACGAGCACCTTTATTCTCATCGTGTCCATCAGGTGCAAAAGCTCCTTGTCCAGAACGAGGTACTGGAATATGGCCTAATAAAAATAAATGTTTAGGTTTATCATTTGCTGGAGCATTGTTATAAATTGTTGTTATTTGATTTTTAATTATTATAATTTCTGGTTCTGTTTCCCAAGTTGTGGCTCTATTAACATATAATTCTTCTACAAACCAACCTTCAAAAATTAAATCCTTTTTAAGTTGAGTAATTTCAGTAGCTAAAGTAGCTTGAAACGAATTGTCAATAACTAAAATCATTCTTCCTTTGTAATCAGATTGGTCATATCTTATACAAGCAGTTACGTAACCAGTTGCAATTTGACTTCCAGTATTTCTTGAAATTTGATATTCATAAGCGTTTCCAAGTATTACATTTGTATCTGTCCAAGAAGTTGTAATTGCAGGAATATTGGAAGCAACTGTTATCCAATCAGCATTTTGTCCGTTGATAGGCCTTCTTTTAATGGTGTAATTTTGTATCGTATTTTGATTATTATCATGTAAATTAATAACTACACTTGGCGGATTTTCAGTAACATTCGCAGAAACTAAACAAACGCGTTGGCCAGTTGTATTAAAATTATAATTAAAATTAATTTGTCCGTATATTTGACTTGTTAAAAAGCAAATAATGAAAGTAATTTTGTTTTTCATGTTTTTAATTTACATAAAATTATAAAATACTATTTTGAATACCAAATATACAACCTATGTAGAAGGGAAAAAGATTAATTTTTCTTTTGAAACTACACCAAAACGCATTGTTTCCATTGTGCCTTCTCAAACCGAATTATTATATGATTTAGGTTTAGAAGATGCTATTGTAGGAATTACAAAATTTTGTGAGCATCCAAATCATTTCAAGGCAACTAAAACAATTATTGGAGGAACAAAAAATGTTCATTTTGAAAAAGTAAAAACCTTGCAACCTGATATAATTATTGCCAATAAAGAAGAAAACACAAAAGAAATTGTTGAAGAATTGAGTAAAATTTGTCCTGTAATTGTTACTGATATTTATACCATTGAAGATAATTTGCAAATGATTTTAGATTTCGGAAAGTTATTTAGTAAAAGGACTGAAGCTCAAAAATGGCATGATAAAATCAATTTTGCTTATCAAGATTTTAAGAATTTCATCAACGATAAACCTTCAAAAAAAGCAGCTTATTTTATTTGGAAAAATCCACATATGGTTGCAGGAAAAGATACATTTATCAATACTTTATTAGAATTAAATCATTTTGAAAATATTTACAAAGAAAAAGGAAGATATCCAGAAGTGGAATTAAAAAAGATTCGCTTAGAAGGTGATCCTGATTTGGTTTTCTTGTCTTCTGAACCTTATCCTTTTAAAGATGAAGATGCTTTTGAAATTGGACGCTTTACACATCATGCAAAAACGGTTTTTAT
>NZ_CAXBFR010000154.1:0-5757 GCF_963975005.1 uncultured Flavobacterium sp. | reverse complement strand
ACCCCATAAAAAAAATAATTACAGAGAACCAGATTATGAGTTTGATGGAATTATAGAAAGTGAAGGAGTTTTAGAAATGATGCCAGATGGGTATGGTTTCTTACGTTCTTCCGATTACAATTATTTAGCTTCACCAGATGATATTTATTTATCAACTTCTCAAATTCGTTTATTTGGATTAAAAACAGGAGACACAGTAAAAGGTGTAGTTCGTCCTCCAAAAGAAGGGGAAAAATTCTTTCCATTAGTGAAAGTATCCAAAATAAACGGACATGATCCGCAAGTTATTAGAGATAGAATCTCATTTGAACATTTAACACCAATTTTTCCAAAAGAAAAATTTAATTTAGCTGAAAGAGGAAGTACAATTTCTACACGAATTTTAGATTTATTTGCTCCAATTGGAAAAGGTCAACGTGGAATGATTGTAGCGCAACCTAAAACAGGTAAAACTATGTTGTTGAAAGAAATAGCAAATGCTATTGCAACCAATCACCCAGAAGTTTACTTAATTGTTTTGCTTATTGATGAAAGACCTGAAGAGGTTACCGATATGCAAAGAAGTGTAAAAGGAGAAGTTATTGCTTCGACTTTTGATCGTGAACCACAAGAACATGTAAAAATTGCAAACATCGTTTTAGAAAAAGCAAAACGTTTAACTGAATGTGGTCATGATGTTGTAATCTTACTTGATTCAATCACACGTTTGGCTAGAGCTTATAATACAGTTCAACCGGCATCTGGAAAAGTATTAAGTGGTGGAGTTGATGCTAATGCATTACAAAAACCAAAACGTTTCTTTGGAGCAGCTCGTAATGTTGAAAACGGTGGTTCATTAAGTATTATCGCAACAGCTTTAACGGATACTGGTTCTAAAATGGACGAAGTTATCTTTGAGGAATTCAAAGGAACAGGTAACATGGAACTTCAATTAGATAGAAGAATTGCTAACAAACGTATCTTCCCAGCTATTGATTTAGTTTCTTCAAGTACGCGTAGAGATGATTTATTGTTAGACGAACAAACAATCCAACGTATGTGGATTATGCGTAAGTATTTAGCTGATATGAATCCGGTAGAAGCAATGGACTTTATCAACGATAGATTCAAGAAAACAAAAAATAATGAAGAATTCTTAATTTCGATGAATAATTAGGAAGTGTTCAGTGTTCAGTCCACTTTAAACTTGAAATATTATATTAAAAACTCTCATTAATTTGGGAGTTTTTTTTGTGAATTTCTAATACAAGTGCCTTTTAAACTTTTAAACACATAACCTTTTTAACCTATTAATAATTCAAACTAAATAATATCTCTTATCTTTGCTAATTAATATTATAATATGCTACATTTAGGACAATACAATACCTTAAAAATACTAAGAGACACACAAGTTGGAATTTTTCTTGGTGACGGAGAAAACGAAGAGCACGACGTTTTACTTCCAAATAAATATGTACCCAAAGAATTCTCAATTGGTGATGAAATTACGGTTTTTGTGTATTTAGATCATGAAGAACGTCCAGTAGCTACAACAATAAAACCTTATATCAAATTGAATGAATTCGCTCACTTAAAAGTGAATTACATTAATAAATTTGGTGCTTTTATGAATTGGGGTTTGGAAAAAGATTTGTTTGTTCCTTTTAAAGAACAAGCACGTCCTATGGAAATTGACAAACGCTATTTAGTGTATTGTTACATTGACGAGAAAACCAATAGATTAGCTGCAACCAGTAAAACGAACCAATTTTTATCTAATGATAATATTGATTTACAAACAAACGAAGAAGTTGATTTAATTGTTTCTCATATTACAGAAGCTGGAATTAATGTAATCATTAACGAAAAGCACAAGGGTTTAGCTTATGCTAATGAAACGTACCAAGATATAAAACCTGGTAAGCGATTAGTAGGATATATTAAGCAAGTTCGTGAAGATGGAAAGATTGATGTTTATCTGAGAAAAGTTGGGGTAGAAGCTATTGAACCAACGTCTCAAATAATTTTAGACGAATTGAAAGCCAATAGAGGTTTTTTAAGACTAAATGATAATTCACATCCAGAAGATATTAAAACAGTTTTGAAAATGAGTAAGAAATCATTTAAAAAAGCAGTAGGAAGTTTATACCGTCAACAATTAATTGAGATTAAAGAAGACGGAATTTATTTGATTTAATCTATTTATTGAGTTTAAATGCCTTACATAAAAGAGTCAAAATACGATAAATCAATACCTTTTTTGCATAAAAATGCTCATTTTTCGACTATTTATGCAGCAAAAGTAAAAAACTTCTCAGCTCCAAAGTATAAAAGAGAAAAGCTAGAACTTTCTGATGGTGACTTTTTGAATGTAGATTATAAAATGCAATCTAAAATTAAAGCAGTTATTTTATGTCATGGTTTAGAAGGCAATTCACAGCGAACTTATATAAACAGTTGCGCGGATTATTTCTTGAGACAAGACTTTTCTGTTTTTGCTTGGAATAATCGCAGTTGTGGTGGTGAAATGAATCGCTTGCCAAGACTATACCATCATGCTACCATTGACGATTTGGATCAAATAGTCCAATTTGCATTCAACAAAAACATTCAAGAAGTATATTTGATAGGTTTCTCAATGGGTGGAGCACAAGTCTTAAATTATTTCGGAAGAATCAATGATATCGATAAAAGAGTAAAAGCTGGAGTAGCCATTTCTGTTCCGGTTGAGGTTAAAGCAAGTGCTGAATCTTTAAAGAAAGGTTTTAATCAAGTTTATATGAAGAACTTTGTGATTGATTTAACTAAGAAACTTAAAGTAAAATCAGAGCAATTTCCTGAATTAATGAATTGGAAAAATATTAAAAACATTAAAGATTTTGATTATTTAGACGATAATTTTACGGCTCCAATGCACGGTTTTATTGATAAAAATGATTATTATTTCAAAGTTTCACCAGCTCGAAGTATGGAAAAAATTAATAAACCAGTTTTAGTAATCAATTCATTAGATGATCCTTTTTTAGGTGAAGGGTGTTTTCCGGTTAAATTAGCAGAAAAAAATTCGTTTTTTCATTTAGAAACACCTAAATATGGAGGTCATTGTGCTTACCCAATGAAGAATTCGGTTTATTCGTATGCTGAAATTAGAGCTTTTGATTTTTTTAAATCCTTATAAAATGATTACAAAAAAGAATATTTATTTAGGTTTAAGCGTTTTAGTCTTCGTCATTACTATGTTTACAATTTTGACAAGTAATCAATCTCATGGAGTTTTAGATAATTCTCTTTCAATACATTGGATTGTTTTATTAATATTCACTTTGTTATTGCCGATTTTTAATTTAGCAGAAATTATTCTAAATAGAAACGATTGGAGTAAGTTTTATTGGCTAGGATTAATATTTAATATCTTGACAATCTTTTTTGTAATGCGTTTTTTTAAGATTGAGTTATTAGCTGAGCTATTTTAATTAAGAAACTTTTCTTTGCAATTCATTAACAGTTGATAAAATTAGATTTGCATTAAATGGTTTTTTCCATTTTCCAATTTCTATAACTTTTCCATTGTGATAAAAACTTAAAATGTTTTTATGATAATAATATTTTTTACTACTCTCTGGAGTATACTCAAAACCACCAAATTTAAAAGTTGATTGAGAAGTATATATATTAGATTTTACATTATTTTCTAAAATTATAGTGCTAATTTCTTTTATTTCATATTTTTTATTGAAATGTATTCCAAATATGTTTTTGTGTTCTACTAAATTATATTTATCAATGAAAATATAATTTCTTTCATTAGATAAGAATAAACCAATTAAAACAAGTAAAGATGCTATTGATATAAGAATAATTTGAATTATTTCTATAGTTTCAGAAATAGTTATAATGTAAATATTACTAAGTAGTAAAACCAATCCAATAATTAATATGATTAACCATAGACTAAATTCATGCCTATCATTTTTAATTTCTAATTCAACAATATTTTTAGTTTTATTCATTTTAAATAATGGAATATTTAATTACTCACTTTCCTCATTCAACTTAAAAGGATAATCACCAAAGAGAGCCGAAATTTTCATAGTTTGATAAACTTTTCGAGTATATTTATTGGATAAAGCTATCATCGTAACAGTGTCATTTTTTAAAGTAATATAAGAAGATGTGTTTCCGTGCCACCAACCATTATGATAGAAAACTTTTTGACCTGTTTCCCATTCGCGCAAACGAATACCTAAACCATAATTTTTAATGCCTTTTTTCTCATAACTATAGCCTTTGAAAATTTCTTTTTTTAATTTTTCTGAAATAAAGTCATTAGAATAAGTGGCTAAATCAAATTTCAATAAATCTTGCGGAGTAGAGTAGATATTTTTATCGCCATAAATAGCATCTAATTGGTCAAAAGGAACTTTTTCTCTTGTACTTTTATAAGATTGACTCACATTGTTTTTATCATTTTCTAATTCAAAAACAAAAGTGTTATCCATCTTTAAGGGTTTAAAAACAAGATTTTGCATTGCATTTGAAAACGATAAATTAGACATTTTTTCAATTACTAAAGCTAATATGGCATAATTAGTATTGCAATATGCAAATTTACTATTAGGTTTAAAATCTAATGGAATATTATGTTTTCCTAATAAATTTAAAACATCAGCATTATGAAGCGTTTTTGATCTTCCCCAAATTTTTTCTGGTTCTGTAAAATTGCCATATTTTGGTAATCCACTTCTGTGACTCAACAACATTCTAATGGTAATTGTTGTGTAAGGAAAAGTAGGTAGAATAGTTTTCACTTTTTCATCTAAAGTCAATTTTTCAGTATCAATTAACCTAAAAATAGCAGAAGCGGTTAAAACTTTACTAATTGAAGCTAAATGTAAAGGAGTTTCTTTGGTAATTAACTCGTTTGTTGCAAAGTTTGATTTTCCTTGATATTTTTCAAAAATTATTTGTCCGTTTTTAGCTACTAGAAAACTTCCATTAAATTCATCTTTTTGATTAATATGTTCATTAAAAAACGATTCAACTAAAATTTTCTTTTGTTCAATATATTTTTTAGGTAATTTCGTAAAACCAATGGGAACTAGAGAATCTTCGTTAATAAGGTTTTCATTTTCAATGTGTTGTGCGATTTCTTTTTTTTCTTGATTTTTACAAGAAAGCAAAAGAAATAAAAAAGCTAGGTTTAATAGGTACTTCAAGGAATTGTTTGTTTCCACAAATATAAAAAAAGCAATAGGAAAGTTTTTTTAAATTTTTAGTTTTGTGAATATTTTAACCCAAAATTATGAAAAATAGCATCCTTTTTTTTCTTATTTCTTTCAGTTACATAAGTTTCGCTCAAGAAAGTAATGATTCTATTTCCGATAACGATTTAAAATTAGCCGCTTTACCTTATTACAGTTACGGAAAAGGACTTGGAATTACCTCTCCGGATAGTTTATTTCAATTAAACATTCGTTTTAGAATGCAAAATAGAGTTTCTTACATTCAAGCTGATGGGGAAGACAATAGATATGAAGCTCAAATTAGAAGATTAAGATTGCGTTTTGATGGATATGTAGGTGATCCACAATTTTTATATGTGATTCAATTATCATTTGCTCCTGGTGATGTTGGTGTTATTGAAGGAGGTGACAATATAAATATCATAAGAGATGCAGCTGTAATTTATAGACCAATTAATAGTAAATGGAGTTTTATTTTTGGACAAACAAAATTACCAGGAAATAGACAGCGTATTAATTCATCTGGTGCTTT
>NZ_CAXBFR010000153.1:0-5855 GCF_963975005.1 uncultured Flavobacterium sp. | reverse complement strand
AGAAAGGTTAGAGCTGTCAACTGCTGAAAGTGAAGTGTTAAATTCAAAACCTTTTACTTTATAAGTTTCATTAACATCTTCTAAAATTTCTTTTATTTCGCCTTTTTGTACTTGTGCAATAAAAGACTGTTTGTCATCAGATTTATTAAATGCATCTATAACTGAACTGTTTATTACTTCGTCTTTTAATTTTAATTTTAGATTATTAATTGTAACTGGATTAACATTATCGTCTTCTAATGCTGTAATAGAAGACAGTAATTCCGCATATGTGTTTATTGATGTATTTGTGTCGAAACCATTTGTTTTAATAGAATCTGATAGTTGCGGTAAAAGTAATTCAAATCTATTAGTAATATCTACTACTGCTGTCTGTTTATCATATGTAAGTTTATTATTGATAACACCTCTGTTTAATCTATTCCCAATACTATCTAACCATTGTGTGGTTAAAGGAAGTAACGTTGAAGGTACATTGCTTAAATTTTTTAGTTTGTAAGCTTCAAATTTTTTCTTATATTTTTCTGGTTCATACTGATGTTGTACAGCAAAATCATTTAACTCATTTTCAGCTTTTGTTTTAAAGTTTGACATATATGCGGCTTGTGCACCTTTGTTAAAAGCACTACCAGCAAAAGAAGTTTTTGGTGCATTAGATGTAACAAAGTTGTTTCCAACACTTTCTGATTGTTGTTTAAAGCCTTGTTCATATCCTTTTATCTCTGCATTCTTATCAGCAATGTTGTTGGCGTAGTTGGCAACTAAATTAATATTTTCTGCTAAACCACGTGGTGCAACTGGTTTTGTAAACGTAGGCTGTGCAGAAAGTTTAGAATTATAGGTAGGTATTTTTGCCATTAAATTGTACCTCTTTGTGCTAGTGTCATTTCAGCATTAAGCAATCCGCCTAACTGTGCTTGTTCACCACTCATACGTAAATTGTCTGCACTTATATTTGCACTAACCATTCTGCCACTTGTTCCATATCTGTCATAAAAATCATCTTCCGAAAATGAACGTGCGGTAGAAGCCAAAATATCTGTTGGTGTATTTTCTAATGCAACACCACTTGTTCCGTAAAGTGCTCTTTGTTTACCAAGTGCTCGTGCAAGTTCTCGTCTTCGTTGATCTTTTCTTAAAGCATAAGTTTCTGATTCTTGTGAAGCTTGAAAGTTAGAGAAGGCGGCTTGTTGTTCTAAAATTCCTTTTTGAACTTGTCCACTATAAACCATACCACTTGCACCAATAAGTGGTGCGGCTACGTTTGCATATTTTAAACCAACTTTTAATGCAGTTGTTAATGATGATAATGTTGAGGTAGTGCCAGCTACATACGAAACTTCTGATGCTAATGCTGCCGTAGATGCTGCCGTTGATGCTGTTGTAGCACCAGCCGCACCAGCTGTTGCTCCTACTGATAATCCACCAGTTGCTACTGCTAAACCAGCTATTGCCGCAATTGTTAATACTTTACGTGGTGCACACATTAAATTCGATTCTCCACAATTAAAATCTTTTCATTTCCTACGTAGTAATGACTGACTTCTTTAAATTTTAAAATATTTAGCCAACTTATGCTTGCTTTGTGTCCACTCCATACTTGCACAAGATGTCTTTTATTTTGGTATTGTTTTTTCTTTTTCTTTATTAAATTTTTTGCTTCACGTGTTACTCTTATCCAATAATGATTTACTAATGGTGTTGCTAAAAACCAATACCAAACAGCATCATCAACAAGTTGTGTGCCAGCCACTAAAAAAGGTATGTCGTGTTCTTGTGTACCAGTTAATCCATCTTCCAAATTTGGATAAATGTTGATTAAACTTTTTTTAGTATAACCAGTTAGTTCAATCTCTTTGTTGTCTGCTATACGACAATTATTCACCACGTATTCAAAATGTGGTAAATTGAGTTTGTGTCTAGTTGGCTTTATCTTTGTTGAAACTTGCCAGTCGAAAATTTGCATTCTGTTGATAACGATAAAAGTGTCATTGGTAGAGGCTCATCTACTGTTACTGTAACTTGCGGTTGTTGTGCTATGCCATTTAATCTAATTCTTTTTATTCCGTTAAATCCAGTTATTGGATTGTCTAAAAGGTTATTGCCTAAAAATCTAAATGGAACAACACGTCCATCTACTTTTGCACTCTTACTGTTATAAAATTGTAATTCTGCAAACATCTTTCTAATCCTTTCACCACTTACAAGACTGTTTCCAACTTGAAATGTAATAGGTAAAGTTTTTGCAGTTGATGTATAATTGTATCCAATCTGTGTAGAAGGCGAAGTTCTTGTCAGTGAGAAATTACCTTTTGCATTGACTGTCACATCTGCGTGTACTGTGCCATCTGCCAGTACAGAAACTGTTTGTGACTGTAATCCATTTGCACCAGCATACGTAGAAGCTGTACTAGATGATGATAAAAAACAGTCTAAAAATATATCTTCTGTTGTAAGTCTTTCTAAAAAAGTTCCATTTGCTCGTGTAACTAAAGCATACAAACTATCATCTACTTCACACACTTGTAAAAATGAACCTTCTGTTGTCCATCTACTCCAACCAACAACATCTCTTTCAACATTAACACCCATAACACACAAGTCACCATTATTAACAACGACAACATAGTTTGTGTTTGTATCTTTGTAATTTTTTAAATATTCAATCTGTGTGGCATTTGACAACATAGTGTGATGGACTAATGAATAATTTTTTGCACTGAACGCATCAGTATTAAAATTATAAACAAATGCTCTTAATTGTTTGCCAGACTTGTCGATAAACATAGTTTCATTATCAACAACTTTTGGTTCTGCTGTGCCAGCTTTAATTCCGTATCTTGTTTGTTGTCTTATTAAAACGTTAGTAGGAGTTACTGGTTCACCACTCATATCAAACTCACCATCAGTTGTAAAAATGAACAATGCTTGTTGTGAAACAAAATGTTTGATTATGTTTAATTCATCAGACGCAATAGTAAAAACAAAACCAGCATCATCTGTAACTTCACCAGTTGTGTCACTACCACTTACAACTCTTGTTGTTGGTTTGAAATTAAAGAAGTCACCAGATTGAGATGCAAAAATAGTTTGTGGTTTATCTCTGCTTCCACCAAAAATTAATCTGTTTTGATGAAAAGATATTGAACGAGGGTAACCACCACCTATTGTTGAATCAAAATTTGAGAATGCAGTCAGTTCCCATTCATTGCCAGTAGATGCAACTGTGTCTGCTAAATCTTCTATCACATCAGCAACAGCAGTAACACTGTCTGAATTAATAGATGTAATTTTACATAAACCAGCATTTAATCTTACGTGTGCACCAACGTGTCCATTTGGAAAGTTATCTTGTATCCACGTATAATTTCCATCACTTAAAGTTAAATTAATTCCAGTTCCAGTTTTTGCCGAAGGTGTTAATGTTGTTGCGAAACTAAAATTAACCATTGGATAAAAGTCAAAATTTAAATCACTCACAGCCCAATCTGTGTGTGAAGTACCTCTAACAATCTGCAATGGCGGCATTGTTTCTTCAACCATAATCATTACATCAAACGTTTGTGCAACTCTTATGTCTGCTATATTTGAAGTTGTGATATTAAAACTATTCCCATCAACACCATTAGTTAATACTGCAACTCTACTGCCAGTGTAATAAACGTGAATTTTTGCTTGTGTTGAAATTGTTGTGTCTGCTGGTTCAACAACTAAAACGTATTCTTGTCCGTCACCAAACTTAAAAGGAATTAATCTACTTTGTGTATGAAATGAACCAGTCGTTACATCTGTACTTCCGTCTGCTAAAGTTGAAGTGTCTAAATTTGCAGATATAAACTCAAACCCACGTCTTCTGTCTATTCCACCTTGTGGTAGTAATATAAAATTTTCACAAGTTTCTAAACCAGCTCTATAAATGCCAAGTTCTGCTCTGCCTTTAATAAAGCTACCAACTTCGCCTTGTGTGAAGGTAGTCTGTGTATACCTTTGTATTCCCATATCTAATTTTGCTCGTGTCTAAATCTGTCTGATGTACTGCTGTTTAAATGAGCTTCTATTAATCTGCCAGCTGGCATAATGTTTTGAGGTGGATTTTCTTGTCCATCAGCAATACGAGCCGCACGTAATTTTTGTTGAAAGTCACTTGCAAGTCTATCTGTTAATGAACCATTTGATGTAATTGCTTCGTTAATTTCTGTTGCAATTTTTGAAACCAAAGCTTCAACGAAAAATGAAGGCATATAAGTTTCTTCCATATTTTGCACGTATTCAACAAATGCAATTTGATTGTTAGAATAAATTTTTTGTCCTTCTTTCTTATATGTAAAATCTGAATGTCCATCTTTATCAAAAACACTTCTAATTCTAATTACGTCTGCTGGTAAACTAAAAACGTATATAAATTTTTTATCAGTTGGTGTTTCTACCAATCTGTTCATTTGAACTTTAATAATAGCAAAGTTCCAAAACGTGTAATAAAGTAAAGATTTTTTAATTGTGTCGTACATAACAGAACAAACATTACTTTCGTGTGTTCCGTCTGAAAATGATGAAATAGTGTCTGCACCACATTTAGTTAATGCTTGTGAGCAAATATCGATTTTTGTTAATGCCATTGTTCAATTCCTTTTTTAATATTTATGTAGAGTACAAAAGAAGAAAGCCGTCATCGCAATGACAACGGCTTTCAAAATGAACGAGGATTACTCCTTATTCAGTAACGTTGATTAGTGCTACACCAGTTGCATCGATAACCGCCGCACCAGCAGAAAATTCACCAGCAATTAAGTGTGAAACTTTTTGTGGAACGTAGTTAATTGATGCAGTAACTTCTTTACCAACTGCCAAACCAACTGAGTTTTTTTGGAATGCGAAACATCTCCTTACACCAGTTGATGCTAGACTTAACAAGTTAGAAACAATTAAATTGAATCCTAAAAAGTTTGGTATGAAACCAGTTGAAAGAGCAACATTTGAGATTGCACCATCAGCCGCAGTAGTAACACCAGTGTCAGCTAGTAAGTCAGTAAGTGCTGCTGGTGACATAACCAAATATCTGTCAGCAGTGTCTACATCGTTAGAGTTTAATCCTTCAGCAATTTCTAAAAATTTTGCTTTAGTTAAACCGCCACTTGCAGTTACTGTTGTTGTAGGTGATGATGCATCTAGTTTTGCAATGATTTCTGAATCATATGCTCTTGCTAGTGCTCCACCAATTGCTTCTGCGTATGTTTGTCTAAAATCAAAATTAGTTTTCAATTGATCGAAGTCGTCAACATATTCACCAGCAACGTAGTTGTTTAAAGTAGCAGTTACAGTTGCGTGTGCAGCAACACCACCAGTGTAAGTAGCAGAGCCACCCATTGATTTTGAACTGTCAGACATTACTGTAATATCTTCAAATCTACTTTTGTTAGTCATATATCCACCTTTTGACATAGTGTTGAACTTGTAAGTAGAACCAGTTACGTTTCTTACAATTCTAATACTATTCGCAAGTTTAGATGTTTTTTGTTGGCTTGCGTGTATTACGTCATCAGCAAATTGTGTTACGAATGCGTTTGATACAGTTGAGCCTGCGTTAGATAAAGCCATTTAGCTTACTCCTTTATTATTATTAATTTAAAAATAAAATGCTGAATTATGTTTAAAAGTTTTTAGGCATTTAAGTTCTCTAATAACATTTAACGTTCGAACTTGTTTTTTAAGAGCACCACTCTAACAAAATCTTGTTTGTTACAAAGAAGGACTTTGCAGTTTATCTTCGTATCTATTTATTTTGATATTATCAAAACTTTTTTGTACAGCAGTTATTCTTCTGTTCGTTGTTACTTGCTTTACAAAACTCACTCCAT
>NZ_CAXBFR010000152.1:0-6051 GCF_963975005.1 uncultured Flavobacterium sp. | reverse complement strand
TATCGAAGTTAGAAATAAAACAAAATAGTCTTGGGTTGAAATAGTTATATTTTTTAAATCATTTAGACTTTCTAAGAGTTTATTGGAAATAGTTGAAGATGCATCATTAATATTTACAAGAGTTGTTAAGTAAAACGGAATTCTTGCAATCAAGCTACTATTTAAAATGTCTATGAATCTAGTTTTTGAATTAAAATACTTTCCCAAGGCAAACAAAAAAAATGTCAAAATCAGCGTTAAGGCTATGTTTTGAAGTAAATGACTGATAAAGCTAATGTTATCTGGAAATGAAATATGTAAAATACTGTCAAATAGTGCATTAAATTGATAACCCAAAAGAGAGCCAATAAGCAAGAATAGTATTCCGAAAATTAACAATTCTTTCTCTGAATATTTTTCAAACGGATTTAAAAGTGTTTTAATCATTTTGTATTGATTTTATGATTTTTGATAATTCTTCTGGTTTTTGAGTTCCTATTAAAATAGAATCTTTGAAAGAATTTTTATTAGTGTAATGGATTTTTAATCCTTTATTGCCAGAAATATTATAAGCTCCTAAACGAATTCCCCAACCGCCATAATCCATTATGGGATTGTATTTTAGAACTTCCATTTTTTCAATATTTTGAAATTTATATATTTTATGAATTCCAAAAGGAAAGAACTTAATTTCAATCCTGTCTTTATAAACTTTAGTTTTTAGACTCATAATATAGAAAAGTATAAATACTAAAAGCATTATTACAATAGGAATAATGGCTAAACTTTTTGAACCATTTCCGTAGTTTTTTTCAATAAATATTTTGTAAAATATAAATGCATTTAAGCCTAAAATTAACAACCACAACCACCATTGACGAAATTGCTGTTTTTCTTCAAATAAGATTTTTTCTTCCATAATTTTTAAATTTTTCAATCATTCAATTTTTTAATCTTCTCAATCATATCATCCAATTTATTACGCACAGTAGGATAGCTATTTCCCATTTGGGTTGCCATTTCTTTTAAACTTCCGCTGGTTAGAAAAAATTGAAGAATAAAATTTTGCTCTTCTTCTGAAAGTTGTGATAATATAGGAAGAGGATAATTGCCAGAAACTTTCGTTTCACAGTTTTGACAACTCAATTGTGTTACAATAAGAGTGCTTTCACAACTTGGACAATTTTTAGGGAATTTAGGTTTCATATCAAATATATTCATGCAAATATAAATATTATTTAATATAAAATAAATAAAGTTAAAGTATTTTTTAATTTTGTTTAAAAAAGTATATAAAAAAACGCTTGATGAACAAGCGTTAAGTTTTAATCAAATTTATTTTTTATGTAGTATTTTGCATCTAAATCGTCATCTTCAATGGTGTTGAACTTTAAAGGTTTAGGTTTAGGTTTACTTGCAATAGCTTTCTTTTTCCATAACTCAAAATTTTCTTTATTGAGTTTTTTTCGCATAAAGTCATTGACATCATTTTCTACAATACCAAATTCTTCTTTAATGACTTCATAAGGTTTTTTTTCTTCTTGAGCCATACTAACAATTCGCTCTAAAGTTTCATTGTCTAATTCTGAAATTTTTCTTTTTTTCATTTTATGAAAATTACTTCACATTTTTTAAGGTTATTATTTACAATATTAACAAAAAAAGAGCAATTTTTCAATATTCATTTAATTTTTAACAATTTAATAAAATATAAACGTCAATTTATTAATTTTTTAAAAAATATTTATAAAATAGTCCTAAAAGTTAAATTTATTCTTGGATTTTTGCTACTAGTTGTTTTTGGGATTTGATGTTTGTAATGAATTTGACTACCTTCTTTCATCAAAATCAAACTACCATGTTTTAAAATTATATGCTGCTTAGCTTCTTTTATAGTATTGTGTTTCAGTTGAAAAGTACGTTCTTCTCCTAAACTAATTGAAGCAATAATAGGATTTCTACCTAATTCTTTTTCATTATCGGCATGCCAACCATTGCTATCTCTTTCGTTTCTATATAAATTAAGTAAAACAGTGGTAAATTTATGTTTTGCTTTTTCTTCAACTAACTCTTTTAAATGTATTAGCGTTGCATTCCATGGATGAGGATTCATGATAATATTAGAGTATTTATAGGGTTTCCCTTCATTTCCATATAAAGCAGTTAATCGTGGTTGCAAATGGTTTTTTCCATAAACAGTAATTGTGTCTTGTTGCCAAGGTATTTTTTCGTTTAATAATTTAAAAAACTCATCTGCCTTTTCTTTGGATAAAAAGTTGGGGTAATACTCAAAAATAGCATCTGGTAATTCTAAAATAATTTTTTCTTCTGGAAATAGGTTTAACATATTGTAAAAATATAAAAAAAAGCGATGAGTTTAACATCGCTTTTTTGATTTTGTTCAGAATTAAATAATTTTATTATTTATTATCTTGAAGTAAGTTTTTATAAATAAGCCCACCTATTAATGCCCCTAAAATAGGAGCTGCCCAGAACAACCAAACCTGACTTAAAGGTTCTCCTTGTGTAAATAAAGCTTGAGATAATGAACGCGCTGGATTTACTGAAGTATTCGAAATTGGAATACTAATTAAGTGAATTAATGTTAAAGCAAAACCAATTGCAATTCCAGCAAATTTTCCATTAGCAAATTTATCAGTTGCCCCTAAAATTATTATTAAGAAAAACATTGTCAATAAAAATTCTGCAATAAATACAGCAGTTATAGAATAACCGGCAGGAGAAAAAGAACCATATCCGTTAGAAGCAAAAGCACCAGCTTGTGTGGCATCAATTGCAAAGCCTTCTTTGCCAGAAAGTATTAAATAAAGGCAACCTGCAGCAGCAATTGCTCCAACACATTGTGAAATAATATAAGGTGCTAAATCTTTAGTTTCAAATCGACCACTTGCCCAAAGACCAAACGAAACAGCAGGGTTAAAGTGGCCGCCAGAAATGTGACCAACAGCATAAGCCATAGTCAGAACAGTTAAACCAAATGCAAGTGAAACACCTATAAAACCTATGCCTAAACTGGTTTCAACTTGTCCGGGTAGTAAATAATTAGCTGCAAAAAGAGCACTACCACATCCTCCAAATACAAGCCAAAAAGTCCCAAAAAATTCTGCTAAAAGTTTTCTCATAATTTAAAATTTAAGTTTTTATTTTGTTTTTTGTTTATACTATTTAATGTATATATATGCCCAATAGATTAGAATTAATTGTAAAGGCAAACGTATTAATGTTGCCCATTTTGGCAAACCTAATCTTGCTTTTTCATTCTGATACATATATAAATTGGCTGGAAAGACAGCTATTAATAAAACAATAATACCAATAGCACTCCAAGAGGAGGTTAATGCAATACATAATCCAATGCCTAAAATTATTTCTGCAAAACCACTTAACTGATTTAATAATTTAGGATTTGGAATGTAAGAAGGGATTATTTTTAAATATAAACGTGGATTTCTAAAGTGATTTATGCCTGCAAAGACATAAACTAATCCCATCAAGTATTGATGCCAAGGTAAATTCATTTAACTTAATTTTGTTATCCGAATTTAGTTAAAAAATTATATAATATGTTAAATTTTATTGCATAATGAAATAAATTATCGTTTTATGACTTTTTTCTTCGATTAAAGGTTAAGTTCATGATCACAATTGCAAAAACAATTAAAAGAACTCCTATCCATTGTGATGTGATAACCGTTTCATTTAAGATAAAATAAGCCATCATTACAGAAACAGGTAATTCTAAGGAAGAAACAATACTTCCTAAACCTAAACCTATATGAGGAAAACCAGAATTCATTAACATAGGTGGAATTATAGTTCCAAAAAGAGCTAATATAATTCCCCATTTCATAAAAATTTCAAAGTTGAAAGGAGTTGTTTGCGTAAATAAAGCAAAACCTGCTACAATAACTGCACCGCCTAAAAGCATATATAGACTTCTTTGCGCAGATGAAATTCCCAAAGCAACTTTATTTGCAGTAAACATGGTTGTTGTAAAGGAACAAGCTGCTAGTATTCCAAAAACTAAACCTTTCCAGTCAATTTCAACTGTTGAATTCAATAGATTTGTAGCCATTAATGTTCCGAAAAGTACAATAATAACTGCAATTATTTTTTGAGTAGAAGGTGCTTTTTTATCTAAAAACCATTCTAATAGAACTCCAATCCAAACCGTTTGCATTAACAAAACAATGGCAATAGAAACATCAATATATTTCACACATAAATAATAGAAAACACTAGTCATTCCTAATGAAGTTCCTGCCAACATTAGTTGAAAAATATTCTTTTTTGAAGCTTTAACTACATTAGTTTTAGCTTGTTGTTTTTGGAATAGATTGATGATTAATATTCCAATAATTCCATAAATAAATTGTGCTGAAGTCACTTCTGCTGTTGTGAAATTTTCTTGGTAAGCTAATTTAACAAAAGTAGCTAGCATTCCGTAACTCGTAGCACCTAATCCTACTAAAAAAACTCCTTTTATAATATTGTTATTCGACATTCTTTAAATTTTTAAAAGCCTGCAAAGATAGGTTTTTAAAATTTAGTTTTTAGAACAAACCTTCAATGGATTTATTTTTCAAGCCAATCTTTTTAGGGTTAAAACTTAACTTATTTTCTAATAATGAACTATAAACGCTTCTAAAATCTATTTCATATTTTAAATCACTATTAGCTAAATCGGTTAAGTTTGGATTATTTCCAATAATGCTTCCTTTGTTGCTTCCACCAACTATAAACATTGGAGCAGCAGCTCCATGATTACTTCCTTTTCCGTTGTCTTTGACTCTTCTTCCAAATTCAGAAAACACTACAATGGTCACATTTTACAATAATTTAACTTCTTTTAAATCACTAATCGATTTTGGTTCATCTATCAAGATTTTGGGCAAAGAAGTTTCTTATTTTGCTTGAAATGATTTAGAAATAAATTTATTTAAACCTATTTTTTTAATTTCTAAAGTTTGTTGGTTGGAGAACCCTAAACTTAACAACTAAAGTGATGCTTTGTTAATGCTTTAATTTTTAAGAATAACAAAAATGTATGTTCATTAGCTATAATTTTTTAAAAAGGTTTAATGCAAAAAAATCCATCACAATTAAGTAATGGATTTTAAAAATTATAACGGAATTCTTAATTAATTAAAAAGCGTTTACAATAGCCAAAAAATCATCAGCATTTAAAGCTGCACCACCAATTAAGCCACCATCAACATCAGGATTTGAAAAAATCTCTTTTGCATTATCAGGTTTTACACTTCCACCATAAAGAATTGAAACATTTTCAGCTACTTCGTATCCATATACTTTATCGATTAAAGTACGGATGAATTTATGCATTTCCTGAGCTTGTGCTGGAGATGCAGTTTCACCAGTTCCAATTGCCCAAACAGGTTCGTAGGCTAAAACGATTTTAGACCAATCGCTTTTTTCTAAATGAAATAAAGCATCACGCAATTGATATTCAACTAGGTTAAAATGGTTGTCTATTTGTCTGTCTTTCAGTTCTTCACCAAAGCAAAAAATGATTCGCATTTCATGTTTCAAAGCGGTATCAACTTTAAGAGCTAATAAAGCATCTGTCTCATGAAAATAAGCACGTCTTTCACTGTGCCCTAAAATAACTGTATTTACACCAATTGAAGTCAGCATATCAGCAGCTACTTCTCCTGTAAAAGCACCACCTTCTGCTTGATGCATATTTTGAGCAGCTACCGTAATCCCTTTACTGTTTGTTTTTTCAACAGCCGTTAAAAGATTTACAAAGGTTGGAGCAACAACTATTTCAGTATCATTTGTAGCTTTTTTAGCTATAATTTCTTCAAGAAGTTTAACTGTTTCTTGATTGTTTTTGTGCATTTTCCAATTTCCTGCAACGATGTGTTTTCTCATTTTATATTTGTTTTAGCCACAGATTTTCAAATTTATCTTTTCTGAAGATCCAAAATCTGAATATCTATTATCTTATTTCAATCTTTCCAAAGTTTCAATTAACTTATCATCATCAGCTTCAATTACTTTAAATAAAGCAATTTTACCTGTTTTATC
>NZ_CAXBFR010000151.1:0-6198 GCF_963975005.1 uncultured Flavobacterium sp. | reverse complement strand
AGATGGCAAAGCAATTGTATTACCAACAGTTGAACCTCCATTATTATAAATTTGTAAAGTATAAGTACCTAATATTTTTGCACTACCCGTTGCATTATAAATTTCAATATAACTTAAACCCCCTGTGTTTGCATCAGTTACTTCACTTATAAATAATTCTGTTGGAGCTGCTCCACCTCCTTCACATCCACTAGCTAGGGTATTTATAACTGTAAATGCATTTGTTGTAGAACATCCTTGAAAATTGGTTACTATTATATTTCCTGTATTTGCCCCAGAAGGAATTACTACCGAAATTTGAGTAGAACTAATTACAGTAACTGGCAATGTTGTACTATTTAATGTAACCGTATTAGTTCCTGATAAATTTAATGTTGATGTAATGTAAACAGTTGTTCCCACTGGTCCAGATGAAGGCGACAAAGTGGTTGTATAAGAAGGACAAGTTCCTGTTCCTTGCACATCAAAAGTATAGGGATTTTCGTTAGAATCATTATTTACAATAGAAATGGTTGCAGTTCTTACACCAGAAGCTTGAGGCGTAAATGTAATTGTAAAAGGAATAGAAGTTGCTAATACTGAGCCAACATTAATTGTTGAAGGTATTGCAGATATTGAGAAATCTCCTGGATTTGCTCCAATAATAGTTACCGCTCCAATTGTTAAATTAGCTGTTCCTTCATTTTCAATATAATATGTTTTATTTGAATTACTTCCAATATTTAAGGCTGCAAAAATTGTATTATAACCCGTACTTGCTGTTGAACCAGAAGGAATATCTGAAGATAGTAAATCTTTAGCAATGTTAATTTCAGGAGTTGGTGCAACTGTATTTGCTACAATTGCATAATCATAAGGATTTTCATCACTGTCATTATTAGCAATATTTATAGTATTAGTAAATGTACCCGCTGTTGCACTATTAAAAGTAACTGTAAAAGTAGTTGATGAACCTGCAGGAACTGTAAGTAAAGCCGGTTGTGTTACAGTAAACCCATTAGTTGTGTTAGAAAGTGTTACTGGGTTTGAAGGCATAACTAAATTAGCCGTACCTAAATTTTGAATGGTAAATGTTTGAGTAATATTAGTACTTGTTAAAACTGTACCAAAATCTGTATGATCTGCTGTAGTGGGTGTAGTATCACCATCAACAATAGAAACACTATTTCCTTGTACATTTATTTCTGGAACAGGTGAACCACAAGGTGATGGTGCATTTCCAAAACCTGTCATTACACCACCTCCTCCTACTAATTGAGAATATCTAATACTTGGGTCAGAAAACCCAGAAGGATTACCTGAACAAGATTGAGCGGGTAAAATTTGTAAATTATTATTTTCAGTACTTACTCCACTACCAGACCAAGCTGAGCCAGGGTCAGTCCCACATGTTCCAAAAGTATCTTGTAAAACACCACCTAAATATACTTGTAAAGCATCATCACCATTAAAACTAAATCCATAAGCAGTAGTACCACTCAGACTTGTTCCATTTATAGTGGCAAAACTAACTAAATTAGCTGTTCCTATTACCCATACTTTACCAGCTTGTAATGTTCCTGAAGTAATATTAGTTGATGTTATCGCTGCACATGCACCACCATTTGTTCCTTGGTATACTTGCAAATTATTTGTTCCAGAGAAAACAATATCACTACCTGTAATATTGAAAATTTCTATTCCTTTTGGAGTTGTTCCAGAATCGGTTTCAATGTACTGGCTAATAATTACTGATTGCCCCCAACTAAAAATTGAGCTTAAAAAGATAATAACGAGTAAAAATTTCTTCATTTTTTGTTTGTATTAATTTATTAAATACTTTTGGGAGAAATTATGTGTCATAAGGCACAAATATAATACCTGTAAAGCTCTTAATTAAATAAGTGAAAGATACTCGATTAAATACTTTTTCTATCGTCGAAATACGCAATAAGCTAGAGTACTACTGTGCTTATCAAGATAGATGCCACCAAGAAGTATATCAGAAAATGTTCTCTTTCTCAATAAATACTTACGAAAAAGAAGAGCTTATGGTTTACTTAATTGAAAATAATTTTTTAAACGAAGAACGTTTTGCTCAAAGCTTCACCAGAGGAAAACACAATTATAAAAAATGGGGGAAAATAAGAATTGTAAATGAATTAAAAGCAAGAAACATTTCGTCAACTATTATCAAAATAGCTTTAAAGGAAATTAACGATTGACTTTATCTAGAAACTTGTGAAGAATTAGCAAACAAACATTGGGAATCCATTGCTGAATCAAATTTTATGAAAAAACGCAAAAAGTTTTGCGATTATTTCATGAGAAAAGGTTGGGAAAATGATTTGATTTATGAGAAAGTTAGAGAGTTGGAGAAGTTGTAGGTTTTAGGTTTTTAGGTTGTCTGTTTTCTGTTGACTGAAAATCTATTATCTTTCCTCTTTATCTAAAAGTATATTTTAATCCAAACATCATATTTCCTTTTGGCATTGGTATCAAACTGGTTTCAGAATATTCCGTATTGAAAATATTATTAGCATAGATTGAAAGTTCCATGTCATTTAATTTATAAGCTGCACTTAAATCTACAACAGTATAACTTACTCCAGAAGTTCTTTCTAAATAACGATAAGCTATAGAGTTTGAAAAGTTTTTAAACCATTGCATTTGATAAGAACCTACTAATTGATGCTTTAAAGAATTAATAGAATATCTCGATTCCACTGCTGCTGTTTTTTTTATTTCGTCTTCTATAAATGTATAGCCTAAATTGATTTTTTGACTTAAAGTATTGACTTTAAACTTATAATCAAATTGGGTTTCAAACCCTTTTGTGTTTACATCTTGAATGTTTTGAGGTGAAAAAGCAACATCCGTAGGATTAACTCTTACATAATCAATCAAATCATTAGAATCTCTATTAAAACCGACTAACGATAAGCCAATTCTGTTTGTGTTCCATCTAATTCCTAGCTCTTGCGCTAAAGCATCTTCTGGTTGTAAATTTGCATTTCCTGTTGCTTGTGGGCCAATGTAGTACAAATCGGTGTAGGTTGGAACTCTGTAGGTATATCCAATATTTCCATAAACTCTTACTTCGTTATTAATCTTATAACCTACATCAATTCCAGGAAATAATTTGTTGTCAAAATCTGAAAAATAAGAAGCTGCAATTCCAGGAGTTACATCTAATTTATTGTCCAAAAACTGAAAACGATGTTCTAAAAACAGAGTTGCAATTTCTCTTTGATTGTCTCCTAAACGATTACTTCCTATATAGTATTTTGAAAATTCGACACCAAAACCTGTAATTCCAATATTTGAAGTATATGAACCATTTAACTCAGCTGCCATTTTATTGGTGATGTGCAAATTTCTATAAGCAGATGGATTTTTTCTTTTATACAAATATAAATCCTCATTTCTTCTCCAGTAAACTCTCGGTTTCCATGTAAAATTTCCTTTTTTAATAACGGTTGAAAACCCAACTAAACTGGCTTGTGTTTCTTCATATTGTTCATTTGCTGTTGGAATTCCGTAAAAACCATTAGCTCCAAATTTTCGTTCTGAATGACTTGCAATCAAATTAATAGGAAGTTTATTTTTATTGAATTGACTTTTTATAAATATATTTTGGTTGTCAAAATCAGTATTTTCTCTATAACCGTTTGAAAAATTCTTACTAAAATGAACAATATGACTGCTATTATCTAAATTAATTGAACCAGTAGCTTCTGCCAAAAACTGATCATAAGAACCTGCTTGAAATTTTGTTACTAAAGCATTACTAGGAGCATTTTTGGTAACAATATTTACAGCTCCAGAAAAAGCATTTTGTCCAAATATACGTGCAGCTGGACCTTTTATAATTTCGATTCTTTCAATAACTTCTATCGGTAAAGCTAAGTTTAAAGTATGATGTCCCGTTTGTGGATCGTCTACTTTTATACCATCAATTAATAATAAGGTTTGATCAAAACTTCCACCTCTTATGTACAAATCGGCTTGCATACCATTTACACCTTGTCTTCTTACATCAATTCCAGCTACTTGTTGTAAAGCATCAGCCACATTTGTAACGCCTAATTTCTGAATATCAGAAGCTGTAACAATTTGAATAGTTCTAGAGTTTTCGTCAAAAGGCAAATCGATTCTAGTAGAAGTCACGACAACTTCTCTTAACGAATCTGTTTTTTGTTGAGTATCTTGAGCTTTTCCTGTTAAAGTAAAAAACACTAAAGAAGCTATTAAAAAGGTATTTTTCATAATAATGACTATTGTTTATATTAAAACGTTGCAAAATTCGTAACTTTCCGGACGAGTAATGTAGTCCAGTTTTTAAATTATGAATAGTCCGGTTGAAACACTTTTAAAACAATTGATTCAGTTTGAAAAAAATACTTCCACAGCTGTATTTATTCAAATTTCCCATCAAATTATTGATGCCATTCAGCGTGGCTATTTAACCAAAGGAACTGCTTTGCCAGGAAGTCGAACGCTAAGTCAATTATTAAACATTCACAGAAATACTGTTGTGGCTGTTTATGATGAATTAGCTTCACAAGGCTGGGTTGAAATTATTCCCAACAAAGGAACATTTGTAATTGTACCTGAGCAAAAAACGGTTTCAATTAAAGCTATTTCTTATCCGACAAATCAAGAAAACGAATGTACAGAAAGAACCGGATTTAATTTTAAACCATCGTTTCATTTAGCTTCTACCACTGAAACTAAAGAAACAAAATATACTATAAATGATGGACAACCCGATTTGAGATTACATCCAACACATCAATTTTCAAAATGGTATAGTGCTTCGATGAAACGAAAAACCTTGCTTTCTAAATGGAATCAGACTTCAAATACAACTCATTCGGTTTATAAAAATCAATTATGTAATTATTTAAACGCTACTCGTGGCTTTCAAATTAAGCCTAAAAACTTAATTAGCACAAGAAGTACAGAGATGAGTTTGTACATCGTATCACAGCTTTTACTGCAGCCAAACGACGTGGTTTTGGTTGGTGATCTTAGTAATTATGCAGCTAATATGATTTTTCAACAAGTTGGTGCTACAATTCACACTATTCCAATTGATAAAAATGGTTTAGATATAGATTATATTAGAAAACACTACATTAAGAAATCGATTCGTTGCGTCTACGTTTGTGCACATCGCCATTATCCAACTACAAATACGCTTAGTGCCGAACGAAGATTGGAATTGTTAACAGTTGCCAAAGAATATGAATTTGCTATAATTGAAGACGATTTTGATTATGATTTTCAATATGAAGGATCAGCCATGTTGCCAATGGCAAGTTCTGATGCCAACGGAAATGTGATTTATTTAGGGAAATTGGGGCAATCTTTGTTTCCAAGTTTTCAGACAGGATTTGTCGTTGCGCCAACTAATTTAATTGTTGAAGCCAAAAACTACTTGCAAATGTTGGATAAACAAGGTGATGTTATTCAGGAACAAATGTTATCTGAATTGATTTATGAAGGTGAAATTCATAGATTAATCAAGAAAAACATCATAAATTATAAACAAAGACGCGATTATCTATGTCAATTGCTGACACAAAACTTTAAAGAAACCCTTCAGTGGAAAAAACCTTCTGGTGGATTAGCAATTTGGTTGCAATTTGAACCTAAAATATCTTTAGTTAAGTTAGCGGAAGAAGCTCAAAAGAATGATTTATTTCTTCCTAAAACTATTCTTTATCAAAATAAAAACACTTGTGCAATTCGTTTTGGCTTTGGTCATTTAGATGAAGAAGAGCTTGAAATTGTAGTTACAAAGCTAAAAAGAGCTTATAATAACATCGTTAAGAAATAAATTTTTATTCTTTTTTGATATTTATTTATTGTTATTCAATAATTTTTATATATTTGTGAAATAATTTTAAACATTTAGTTATGAAAATTAAAATCACAACCAATCAAATTTTGAAAGTTTTGGAAATACTTTCGTGGATCATTTTTATTGGATTATGTATTGAAGCGGGTGGAATTATCGTCAATACATTTATTTCGCTTTTTATAAATCCTGATGGTGTTGAAAATTTTTGGAAAGGAAAAGAATATTTATCTAGTCTTTACCAATATGATTATGGTTATTTCATGGTTGTAGCGATTATTATGTGCATTGTTGCCATTTTGAAAACAATTCTGAATATTTGTCTCCAGAAATAGAAAATAGCCCAATTCCTA
>NZ_CAXBFR010000150.1:0-6279 GCF_963975005.1 uncultured Flavobacterium sp. | reverse complement strand
CCATTTATCCAACATTCTTTAATTTGGTAAATAAAAAAACCTAAAAAAGTTAAAACTGTTCCTGCCTTTTCATCCCCCCAGTGTACAAAAAAGAATCGTTCTCTTTTAAATAGTTCTTTGCAGAATAGTATTTAACCTATGAGTTAAATTAAATTATATTATAAAAAAACTTTATGCATTACTAATAACTCCACTAAACAAAAAAACAGAACAGAATGGATTGTCTGTTTAATTCAAAAAGCAAATTCTTTAAAGAGACTTTAACAGTTTGATGTATTCCTGAACAATATCCTTGGTCTTGACCCTAAAACTAGAAAAGAAAAAGTATCTAGAAAAGCTATATTACCGAGACCTCCAAGAAAGTAAAAAAAAATTTGATATTTCTAGTTTATACAAAAACAATCTTTAATACTTTAAGGTTGGAGTTTCTAATTTGTAAAAGAAAATGTTTTAAATTTTTTGTCGGTTATTAGCAATTTATTAATAAGATTTTTTTAACTTTTGTTGTACTATTAAGCCATTATAATAAATTAATTTTACATATCGAATTAATTAAAAAAAATGACAAAAACCGTTGGTATAATTGGAGCTGGAATTGGAGGTCTTGCATTATCCATTCGGCTAGCTAATCAGGGTTTTAAGGTAACAATTTTTGAAAAAAATAGTTATCCAGGAGGAAAATTGAGTGAGCTAAATATAAATGGATTCCGATTTGATAAAGGCCCATCATTATTTACAATGCCTTCGTTGATAGATGAATTGACTAATTTACAAGGGAGCTCACATCCATTTGAATACCAGAAATTAGATGTCATAACTAATTATTTTTATTCGGATGGAACGCAGCTAAAAGCTTCCGCCAATATAGAAGATTTTGCAGAGGAAGTACATCTAAAATTAAATGAAAAAAAAGAAACTGTTTTAAAACACATCAAGCGCAACGCTTTTTATTTTAAAACCACCGAAGATTTGTTTTTGAGGCAATCGCTTCATCAACTGAAAAATTTTATTAATTTTAAGACTATAAAAGGTATATTATTTTCCCCATTTTTAGGATTATTCTGTACAATGAACGAAAAAAATTCGCGAACATTTTCCAATCCAAAAACAGTACAACTGTTCAATCGATTTGCAACTTATAATGGTTCAAATCCCTACAAGGCTCCTGGCTTAATGAATATGATTTCGCATTTAGAGTTCAATCTCGGGGCTTATTTACCGAAAAAAGGTATGCACCAAATTACAACACATTTGGTCAAACTAGCTGAAGAAGCTAATGTAACTATCAACTACAATGCAACTGTTGAAACCTTAGATGTTGGATCTAATAACCGGATTACCTCGATCAAAAGTGATGGCATCAAATACACCTATGATATTGTGGTTAGCGATGTAGATATTCACGTACTTTATAACTATTTATTACCAAAATCTTTTACTCCTAAAAAACTAATTCAACAAGAAAAATCAAGTAGCGCTTATGTTTTTTATTGGGGAATAAATAAAGAATTTGCAGCGTTAGGATTGCATAATATTTTGTTTAGCGATGATTATAAAAAGGAATTTGATCATTTGTTTTCAGAACAATTTCCAACTGATGATCCGACAATTTACATCAATATCACTTCAAAATATTGCAAAGATGATGCGCCGGAAGGTTGTGAAAACTGGTTTGTAATGGTTAATGTGCCGCACAATAAAAACGAAAGTATAGATTATGCAACCGCTATTCGAAAAAATGTAGTTGACAAAATTAACGCTATATTGAAAACTGATATTGAAAAATACATCATTACAGAAAGCACTTTAAGTCCAGTTGACATAGAAACCCAAACTTCGTCTTACGGCGGATCGCTTTACGGTAACTCTAGCAACAATAAATTTGCTGCGTTTTTAAGACATGCTAACTTTTCATCAAGTATCAAAAATTTGTATCTTGTAGGAGGAAGTGTGCATCCTGGAGGAGGAATTCCTTTATGCCTTTTTAGTGCAAAAATAGTGAGTCAATTAATCGTAGAAAGAGAAAAGAAATGCTAAAAACATATAAATCTTATTTTTTATATTTCTTAATTCTAGTATATGTATCTGGATCAATAGGTTTTATAGTCAATCCCTCTTTTTTTAGTCCTTTTACGCCCTATACTTTATTATTGACTTGTTTTGTTTTTTTAATTCACAGTCCAGGAGTAGACAAAAAATTTCTAGTTGCCTTTTTTTCTATTGCTTTTTTAGGTTTTATTATTGAAGTAATTGGCGTGAAAACGGGGTTGATTTTCGGAAAATATTACTATGGCGATGGATTAGGTTTTAAAGTACTTGAAGTTCCACTGATCATTTCTATTAATTGGGCAATACTTATTTGTGCTGGAATTAGAATAGTAAGTGGTATTTTTGCAAACAAAATAACTTCATTGCTTGTCGCTGCTTTATTAGTAACGCTTATTGATTTGATTATCGAGCAAGTGGCACCAAAACTCGATTTTTGGTATTTTGAAGAAGGACTACCGGGTTTACATAATTATTTGGGTTGGATTGGAGTAGCTTTTTTTACTTCCTACTTTTTTTACCCTACAATTATTAAAGGCAATCGTTCTGTTTCATTAATAATATTGATTTTACAAATTATTTTTTTTACCTCATTATTTATATTTATTTAATATGGAAATAATAGTTAATTGCAGCATTGTTCTAATAACATTTATACTAACAGAATTTTCTGCTTGGGCAAATCACAAATACATCATGCATGGATTTATGTGGTATTTCCATGCCGATCATCACAAAAAAGACCATAAAAGTTGGTTTGAACGAAATGATTTATTTTTTATCATTTATGCCGTGCCAAGTTGGTTGCTCATAATGTTTGGAATGATGAACCAATATGCTTGGTATACTTGGGTTGGTTTTGGTATTTTACTCTATGGTTTAGCCTATTTTGTTGTACATGACTTGGTCATACACCAACGTTTCAAGGTGCTTACTAAAACAAAAAACGTTTATGTTTTAGCTTTGCGTCGTGCGCACAAAATGCATCACAAAAACACTGGAAAAGAGGGTGGAGAAAGTTTTGGGATGTTAATTATCAAGAAAAAATACATTCAAGCTGCCTTAAAACAGACTAAAATTATTAATGCATAAAACAGCATGCAGCTGAATAAATATCTTAGTCTTTAGCATAAGGTTTTACACTTTTACTTTAGTTTATTCTATATGTTTTTCATAAGCTGCACATAAATTATACTATCAAATGGATCATACAAATGCTGTCTATTGCCCGATTTGTAAAAAAAACGAAAGTTCTTATTACATGTCTACAAATGCGCTTATGCATGAGCCAAATAAGGAGCTTTATACTTTTAATATTTGCAATAATTGCGAAGCAGTATTTTTAACAAATCCAGTAACACCCGAACGATTAGAGCATTATTATACAGACAGTTACTTGCCTTATAGAGGAGCCACTGCCTGGGGAAAGTATGGTTCATTTGTAGCTAACAGTCAAAAAAAAATAGATTTAAACCGTGTTAATTTTGTAAAAAAATATCTTAAAAAAAACAATCCTAACATTAATGTTCTTGATGTAGGATGTGGTAATCCAAGTTTTTTAGAAATTTTAGAACAAAAATCAAAAGCAAATTGCATTGGAATTGATTTTTCAGATTCAGGCTGGAAGGGCAAAAACTTTCCCAACTTAGAACTTAAAAAAATCTCGATTGAAGATTATGTTTCTGACAAACAATTTGATATAATTACATTATGGCATTATTTAGAACACGATTACAACCCGAGTCAAACCATAGAAACACTCTATAATTGTCTTAAATGTGGAGGAAAATTAATTATTGAAGTCCCTGATTATAATAGTATTAGCGCAAAAATTCAAAAATCATATTGGCAAGGTTGGCATTGTCCAAGACACATTTCGTTACCAACCAAAAAAAGTTTTGACCTTTTGTTTCAAAAAGACAAATGGGAAATTAAAAAACATTTGCGATACGGAACCCTTGATGCGTTTACACTATGGTGGCTTGGCAGAATGCAAAAAAAAGAGGTTGATTGGTTTGGTAGTATGTCTAATCATTTTTGGCCGCTTGTACTTTTAAAAGTGGTTACATTTCCTGTTTTTGCTTTTGAAAAACTATTTCCAATGGGCATACAAATAGTGGTAGTTGAAAAAAATAATCTGAATTACAATCCTAAACCAATCAAAAAATAATTGATCCCCATGAGCCAAATAACTACTTGTACTTTTTTTAAATTGGAATCATTGTCCAACAAATTATGGGCATTGTCCCAAATGCAATTAGGACATGCTCATTTCAAAAACATCGAAGGCCTTGTGTTTTACAAGCTATTAGGCTCGGGTGCAGAAAATGGTTTTAGTTCGATACCCAACTTTGGTACATATGCATTATTATGTATTTGGGATTCAGAAATGCAGGCTACTAATTTTTTTGAAAAAAATTCATTTTTTAACAATTATAAATCTAAAAGCGCCGAATCATTTACCGTTTTTGCACATGCAGCGGAAGCCCACGGAAAATGGGACGGAATACAACCTTTTGTTTCCCATGCTACTTTGGCTTTTGATAAGCCCGTTATGGTTTTAACACGAGCCAGTATTCGCCTTTCAAAATTGATTTCTTTTTGGAAAAAAGTGGGTCATGTCAGTAAAAGTCTAGAAGATTACGATGGTTTAGCACTATCTATTGGTGTAGGCGAATGGCCTTTAATCCAACAAGCAACTTTAAGCATTTGGAAAACGCAAGCCGAGATGATTGATTATGCCTATAAGAATGAAAAGCATAAAGAGGTTGTTCGTCTTACCAGAAAACTAAAATGGTACAAAGAAGAGTTGTTTGCAAGATTTATTCCCTATAAATTTTTAGGCGAGTGGAATGGAAAAAATGTCGCCAATTTTCTTGAACTCTAATCTTATTTTGGCTCATCTTATGAGTAATGAAATCATTAGTTTTTAAACTATCGCTGTTTTGATTAACTTTTTTATTGTCTAAAAACTGTTACTTGAAAAAGAATTGTAATTATTTTCTATTTTTTGTAACTTATTTCTACTCCCTATTCATAACCTTTGTACACTTAAAAAATTGAGGAGGCAAAGACAGGAGACAACTTAAAATTACCAAGCAGATTAGCAATCGTGAAACCGAGGTTTCAGTGCTAAAATCAAGGTCAGTTTTTCAAAAGAGAATTAAATATCGTTTCCTGTATTTTACACCAAGTTCAGCCTTTTAATTTCCTAATAGTCACATACTCAATTATTGCATTATAGCTGCAATTTTCTCCAAGAAGGGGAGCTTTAAAAGCCTAACAGCAATGTTAGGCTTTTTTTAAATACTTTTTTTTCTAAATTTTCGTTTACATTTAATTGCATATATTTGTATTTTAATTTGTTAATCATTTCCATAAAGCCCCAAACTGTGAAAAAATTAATTTTTCTTATAAGCTTATGTTCATTCATAAGTTATAGCCAGACTATTACTGTTGATAGTAATACTTATTCTGCTTCAGATTTAGCAAATCTATTGGTTACTAATTCTTGTATTTCTCCCACAAATGCTTCTTACTCATCAGGTCAATCAGTTGCTTATTTTAATAAGAACAGCTCAGCCTTTCCAATAAATCAGGGTGTCATCATTAGAAATGGAGTAGCACAACATTCAGAAGGAGTTTATTCTGGAATCAACCTAAGTAGTCAAGTGAATTCTAATAGTGATGTTGACCTTCAAAATTTAAGCAATAGCTCTGGACAAACTTCAACCATAACAGATGCAGCTTATTTACAATTTGATTTTGTGCCTATATCTAATAATTTTAATTTTAGATTTTTATTTGCCTCAAATGAATATGGAGAGTTTCAATGTGGATTTAGCGATGTATTCGCTTTTTTATTAACTAATTTAACAACGGGAATAACCACAAATATAGCGGTTGTTCCAGGTACAAATACGCCAATTTCTGTAAAAGATATTAGAAACAATGCTTATAATTCTTCTTGTGGCTCTGTTAATCCAAGTTTGTTTAATATTTACAATGTTAACAATCCTGCTGCTTCAAGTTTAAACATGAGAGGTTTTACTCAGGTTTTAAATGCTTCGGCTGCTACAATTCCCAATAATCCCTATAGAATAAAACTTGTAATTGCTGATTATAAAGATGCTGATTATGATTCGGCTGTTTTTATTTCTGCTGGAAGCTTTAATAGTACTGTAAATTTAGGTCCAGATTCAAGTCTTTGCCTAGGAAACAACACTACTATTA
>NZ_CAXBFR010000149.1:0-6288 GCF_963975005.1 uncultured Flavobacterium sp. | reverse complement strand
CAAGAAATTACATTCAAAATAAGTACAAAAAAGATGGTTTTTACAATACGAAAGTAATTGTGAATACATTTCCAGATTCAACAGACACAAATGTTGATTTACTTATTAAAATAGATAAAGGTGAAAAAGTTAAGATCAAAAAAATAAATTTCGAAGGAAACGAGCAATTTTCTGATAAAAAATTAAGAAAAGCCTTTAAAAACACTAAACAACAGAATCCAATTAGGATCTTTAAAGCTTCAAAATTCATAAAAGAAAAATATGAAGAAGACTTAACAAATGTAATCACAAAATACAAAGAAAAAGGATACAGAGATGCTAGAATCATAAATGACACTGTTACCTATAATAAAGATAAAAACAAATTATTTATTGATGTAAAATTAGAAGAAGGAAGAAAATATTACTTTGGTGATATACGTTTCTTAGGTAATACAATTTACACAGAAGAATATTTAAGAAGAATAATAAGCATTAACCGAGGTGATGTATATAATGGCGTTTTGCTTCAAAAAAGAATTGAAGACAAAACAAATCCTGATGCAGAAGACATTACAAACCTATACCAAAACAATGGTTATTTATTTTCAAACATCAACACAGTTGAAGTTAAAACAGAAAATGACACTATTGATTTTGAAATAAGAATAAGTGAAGGCCCTTTAGCTTACTTTAATAAAATAACAGTTGTTGGAAACGAAAAAACTAACGACCATGTTATTTACAGAGAAATTCTAACAAAACCAGGAAAAAAATATAGTAAAGATGCTTTAATTAGAACCATAAGAGAACTTGGTCAACTAGGCTTTTTTGATCCTGAAGCAATTGATCCTAAATTCAAAAATGTAGATGCAGCTGCTGGAACTGTTGATATTGAATATAATGTTGTAGAAAAAGGAGCTAGTCAAATTCAACTACAAGGTGGTTATGGTGGTGGTGGTTTTATTGGAACTTTAGGATTATCCTTTAATAACTTTTCTATCAGAAATATTTTCAATAAAGAAGCATACAAACCTTTACCGATGGGAGACGGACAAAAAATGTCTCTTAATTTACAAGCAAGTTCATATTTTAGAACCTATAGTTTAAGTTTTCAAGAGCCTTGGTATGGAGGAAAGAAACCTGTTAGTTTCTCTACTTCATTATCTCAAAGTAAACAATTTTTATACAACTATACTACCAGAGATGTAGACAAATCGCAAAGTTTTACAATTACATCATTGTCCGTTGGTATAGCAAAAAGACTTACTGTTCCTGATGATTATTTTACGCTTTCTCAAGCAGTATCTTTTCAATATTATAAACTTAACAATTATAATTCTGGATTATTTACTTTCGGAAATGGTGCATCTAGAAATTTAGCATACACTATCGGATTAAGCAGAAATAGTAAGGGTATAAATCCTATTTATCCAACTTATGGATCAGAATTTAGTATTTCGGCAAAATTCACACCACCATATTCACTTTTAAATGGTGTTGATTATGCTAATTTAGGAGATTTAGCAGAAAACAAGTATGTATATAACGGCACAGGATACATCTATACTGACGATTCTGGAGCAGAAGTTTTGGTAAACAATGGCGATCTTTTAACTGCTTTACCTTCAACTGCAAATCCTACTCCATCAAAAGCTTATACTACAGAAGATGCTGTTGCAGATCCTGCCAAAGTAGATCAAATAAAATACAAATGGTTGGAATACTACAAAGTGAAGTTTAAGGCAGATTGGTATACTAAAATTTATGATAAATTAGTATTGCGTTCGCTAGGTGAATTTGGGTTTATGGGAGCTTATAATCAGGACAGAGGCTTAGTTCCTTTTGAACGTTTTTACTTAGGTGGTGATGGACTTGCTAACTATTCATTAGACGGTAGAGAAACGATTCAATTACGTGGATATCCAAATAATTCATTATCTTCGAATGATGGAGGTACTATTTATAATAAATTTTCGTTAGAGTTAAGATATCCTATCACTTTAAAAGCTAGTGCTTCTATATATGCATTAACATTTTTAGAGGCTGGAGCTGCATTTAGCGATTTCAAAGCCTACAATCCTTTTAGTGTTCAACGTTCCGCTGGAGTTGGTCTGAGAGTATTTATGCCAGCATTTGGATTATTAGGAATAGATTTTGCACATGGATTTGATGCAATTCCAGGGGCAACTCAAAAAAGCGGATGGCAAACACACTTTATTATAGGTCAACAGTTTTAATTTTTTGACTTAAATAATTTAAAATATAGTAATATGAAAAAAATAGTTTTATTATTTTTATTTTTAAGTACAACAATTACTTTTTCTCAATCAAGAGGAATAAGAATTGGTTTTATTGATATGGAATATATTCTTGAGAAAGTTCCAAATTACGCAGAAGCCAAAAACCAGTTAGAAATTAAAGCCCAAAAATGGAAACAAGAGATTGAAGCCAAAAAAAATGAAATAAATAAGCTTAAGGAAGATTTAAAAATCGAAAGACCTCTTTTAACTAAAGAATTAATTGAAGAAAGAGAAGAAGAAATAAATTACCTTGACACTGAATTATTAGAGTATCAACAAAATAGATTTGGACCAAAAGGAGATTTAATTATTCAAAAATCTGTACTTGTGAAACCAATTCAAGACCAAGTTTTTACAATTATACAAGACATCGCTGAACAGAAGAAATACGATTTTATTTTTGACAAATCTTCAGATATGACAATGCTTTTTGCAGCGCAACGTTATGATATCAGTGACCAAGTTGTTCGACAACTTATTAGAGCTGAAAAAAGAGAACAGCTAACATCTAAACAATTAAAAGAACAAGAATCTAGAGATGCGCTAGAAGATATGCAAGATGAAAACCCTGAAATGGCAGCACGTCAAAAAGCATTGGATGAAAAAAGAGCAGCTCGTGAAAAATTAATTGAAGACAAGAAAGCAGCTTATGAAGCAAGAAAACAAGAAGCGGCTGACAGAAGACAAAAATTAATTGAAGAAAGGGAAGCTAAAAAAAATGGCACGTTAATTGAAGAAGATAATACAACAACAACTGGTGATGATAAAACTACAACAGAAGGAAACAAGAAAACTGCAACAGAAGTAGACAAACTAACACCTGAAGAAACAAGACAAAAAGCTTTAGACGATCGAAATAAAAAATTAGAAGATCGAAAAAAAGCAGCTGAAGACAGAAGAGCTAAAATTTTAGAAGAAAGAGAAGCTGCCAAAGCAAAAAAAGAAGAAGAAAATAAAACCGGAGAATAAGAATAAATTAAAATTAAACACAAAACAATGAAACAATTAAAATCAATTTTTATCGCAGTAGCATTTTTAGTGAGTGCACAATTTGTAAGTGCTCAATCCAAAGTGGCGCATATTGACGTAAGTGAATTAATGACAAATATGCCTGCAATGAAAACTGCTCAAGCTCAACTTGAGAAAATTCAAAAATCTTACGATAGCGAGTACAACACTATGGTACAAGAGTATCAAACTAAAATGAAAAAATACCAAGGTGATGCTGAAACTAACGCAGTCTCTGATGCAATTAACGAAACAAGAGCAAAAGAAATGCAAGACATGGCTGGACGTATTCAAGGGTACAGAGAAACAGCTACAAAAGAATTACAACAAAAAGAATTAGACCTTGTAAAACCAATTATGGAAAAAGCACAACAAGCTATCCAAAAAGTGGCACGTGCAAAAGGGTATGAGTATGTATTAGATGCTTCTAATGGGAGTGGAGTCTTAATGGCTGACGGTCCAAACTTATTAATTGAAGTTAAAAAAGAATTAGGTTTCTAATAAAAACTTAAATTAAAAAATTAAAAACTGCATTATGGTAATACATATTGCAGTTTTTTTTTATTTTTGATTTATGAAAAAAAACAATCCCATTGGTCTTTTTGATTCTGGAATAGGTGGAACTTCAATTTGGAAAGAAATTAACAAACTTCTTCCTTTAGAAAATTCTATTTATTTAGCCGATAGTAAAAATGCTCCTTATGGATTAAAAAATAAAGACGAAATTATTGTTTTAAGTAAAAAAAATACTGAATTATTATTAAATAGAAATTGTAAGATAATCGTTGTTGCATGTAATACAGCAACTACAAATGCAATCAAAGAATTAAGAGCCTCATATGATGTCCCATTTATTGGAATCGAGCCTGCTATTAAGCCTGCTGCAAATAATTCTCTAACACATACTATTGGAATCCTAGCCACAAAAGGAACGCTTAATAGCGATCTATTTCATAAAACTTCATCATTGTTCGAAAATGTAAAGATAGTTGAGCAAATAGGCTATGGATTGGTTCAATTAATAGAAAACGGAGACATTAACACGCCAGAAATGTTTAATCTATTAAAAAGCTATTTAAATCCAATGATTGAACAAAATATAGATTTTTTAGTTTTAGGATGTAGTCATTATCCTTATTTGATTCCTCAAATTAAAAAAATTCTTCCCTCTAAAATAAAAATAATTGATTCTGGCGAAGCTGTAGCTATACAAACTAAAAAGATTTTAAATCAGAATGGCTTATTGAACAATTTTAACTCAGAAATTAAAAATACTTTTTTCACAAATTCTAATCCAAAGGTCTTAAACGAAATTTTAAATAACCAATACAACGTTATTGAAGAAGATTTTTAATCTTATTCTTCGTTTTTAAACCACCCAGAATACATTACATAATTATTCGAGATACGTTCTATTTCACCCGCAAAATCGCTTTGGTCAATATCTTTTACTTTCTTGGCAGGAACACCAGCATAAATACAACCTGATTTTATAATAGTATTTTGAGTTACAACCGCTCCAGCCGCAACGATTGAATTGCTTTCAACCACGCAATTATCCATGACTATTGATCCCATTCCTATTAAAACATTATCATGAATTGTACAACCATGCACAATTGCATTATGTCCTATTGAAACATTACTACCAATTATTGTTGGATGTTTTTGGTAAGTACAATGAATAATAGCTCCATCTTGAATGTTTACTTTATTTCCAATTTTAATAAAATTAACATCACCTCTTATTACAGCATTAAACCAAACACTGCACTTTTCACCAAAAGTAACATCTCCAACAATTGTAGCATTTTCAGCCACATAACAATCGGAAGGGATATTTGGTGTTTTACCGTTTATTGTCTTTATTATCATGTCAAAAAAAATCCCGTTCATAATAATAAACGGGACTATATATTTTAATTAATTAAATTTAGTTTACTGCTGGACAGTTACAATCAAATCTACTGTTTTTACAGAAAATATCAAGTCCTAAAGTAATTTGATGAAAACCTCCTTTATCAAATTTAACATTACCTGTTAAATGTGAATATGTATAAGCAAACATAAATTTCTTGTAATTCACCCCTAAAATAGGCGTTATGTATTGTAGTTTTTGTTCTCCTACACTTGTTCCGTCAACATAGTTTGCACCATCAAAACTTCTTCTATAAGATAATCCAGCCCAAACTCTACCAAAATCTAAAGTTTTATAAAGCTTTAAATTTAAATCAATTGTTTTTTCTTTTGTCTGATCTACTAATTGAAACAATGTTGAAGGCTCTAACAATAAGCCATTGTCTCCCACATTAAACACATAACCTACACTCCATAAATATTTTCTTAAGTTATCTGTTTCAATATCTGTATACAACTCTCTCTTACTAGCAATAACATTTTTAACTGTAAAGTGAGTATAAAAATCTAAATAGAAATAAGAAGCACCTAAGTCTACATTAAAATAAGAATCCTTTTGAACTATTCCTCCATTTACAATTGGATCATACGAAGGGTTTGACAAATAGAATGAAGTTTCATCTAAATTACTTTGGATTAAACCTGCATTGATACCAAATGATAATTGATTCAGATCTAAAGTACTTCTTGAAAATCTTAAATGATGTGCATAACTTAATTTTGCACCTGTTTGTGTGTGATAACCATTTCTATCATTAAAAACTATCGCTCCTATTCCTGAACGCTCTCCTACCGAAGTATTAAAACTTAATGTTTGCAAAGCAGGTGCTTCATCTTGGCCAAACCATTGTTGACGAGCTGTCATTCTAACTTTACCACAATCTGCTGCTCCTGCCATTGAGGGATGTAACAAATAAAGGTTATCTGATAGATAATCAGAATAAACTGCAATTCCTTCTTGTGAGAATGAAAATTGTGTAATAAACACTAATAATAGTAGGTATCCTCTTTTAAAATTCATAATATATTATCTTTTTAATGAAAAGTGAGCTTTAAATTGTTTTGGTATTAATATACCGTT
>NZ_CAXBFR010000148.1:0-6319 GCF_963975005.1 uncultured Flavobacterium sp. | reverse complement strand
CATTTCATTAGATTCTTCGAATGTTAATCCAATGGGGTAGTAGCCACCTGCCCAAGGATTGTGTAAGGAAGTTTGGTCAGAACCCAAATCAATATGTAAATTTTCTTTGTCAAATTTTTCCCAAACATCAACAATATTTCCTAGATAAGCGATTGAAACAACTTCTTTGGTTTCTAAAGCTTTTTTGACTCTTGGAACTAATTTGTCAATATCTTCAATAACTTCATTTATCCATCCTTGTGAATGGCGTATGTGTGTGATTTTCGGATTTACTTCGGCACAAACTGTAACACAGCCCGCAATATTTCCAGCTTTTGGTTGTGCTCCTGACATCCCACCCAAACCAGAAGTCACAAATAAACCTCCTTTTGGTGATTTTTTAATTTTTCTAAATCCGTTTAAAACGGTGATGGTTGTCCCGTGTACAATTCCTTGTGGGCCAATGTACATATAACTTCCAGCGGTCATTTGTCCGTATTGTGAAACGCCTAAAGCATTCATTTTTTCCCAATCATCCGGTTTTGAATAATTTGGGATAACCATTCCGTTTGTAACTACAACTCTTGGAGCATCTTTGTGGCTTGGATATAAGCCCATTGGATGGCCCGAATACATGGTTAGCGTTTGTTCATCTGTCATTTCGGACAAATACTTCATGGTTAAAAGGTATTGTGCCCAATTTTGGAAAACGGCTCCATTTCCACCATACGTAATTAATTCATGCGGATGTTGAGCCACTGCATAATCCAAATTATTTTGAATCATTAACATAATAGCTTTTGCTTGTTCGCTTTTTCCGGGATACTCCGAAATTGGACGAGCTTTTATTTCGTATTCTGGACGAAAACGATACATATAAATTCTTCCGTATTTTTCTAATTCTTCTTTGAATTCTGGTAGTAAAATTGCGTGATGTCTTGGTTCAAAGTAACGTAAGGCATTTTGAAGAGCTAATTTTTTTTCAGCATCCGAAAGAATATCTTTTCTTTTTGGTGCATGATTAATATCGATTTCGTATGGCTTTACATTGGGTAATGTATGGGGTATCCCTAGTTCTATTTGTTCTTTGAAAGTCATTTTTTTTGATTTTGAATTTTCGGATTTTCGATTTTCAGCGTCTATAATCTGAATATCTTTTATCTGAATATCTGTTTTTTTTATTGTTCCTGTTTTTTTATTGTATCCATATGCACAGTGTCTGCATCCACTTTTGCAACAATATCCTCTTTTGAGATGGTATTTTTCGGTAAAACACTTGTAGCCTTCAGTAGTGTAATAGAAATCTTCACCTTCAATTAAATTATTTGGATCAATTGTGTTGTTCATAGTGGCAAATAACATTTATATAATATACAAAATTAATTATTTTAAAGTGATTCTTTCTTTCCTTAGGCAAAAATATTATTTATAGAAAAAAATTTAGCAACTTTGTACTATATGTTTGTACTAGTTTTTAAATATTTAACTCCAAAATGGGTAAGAGGAATTTCTATTTTCCCATTTATTGTTCTTTCTTTTAAAGAAGATAAGCAAAATCTTGTGCTTTTAAATCATGAAAAAATACACATTAGACAACAAATTGAAATGTTGGTGTTTCCCTTTTTTCTTTGGTATGGATTAGAATATTTATTTCGTTTTGTTCAATATAGAAATTGGAAAGAAGCTTATTTGAACATTTCGTTTGAACGAGAAGCTTATCAAAACGAAAAAGACCTTTACTATTTAAAGCAAAGGTCTTTTTGGAGTTTTATTAAATTTCTAAAGTCTTAAAGAATTTTCTTCGTTACTTTAATTCCTTCAGTTGTAACTATTTTTACAATTAATACTTGATCTTGAACATTGTTCATGTCAATTGAGATAGAATTACTGTTGATGTTTGATTTTTCAACAATTAATCTTCCTCTAATGTCAAATATTTTTACATTTTCCATTGTTTCATTTCCTGAAACTATATCAACGATGTTTTTGTTTTTTGCAATTTGAATATCGTTTTGGTTGAATGTTTCATTGTTTAAAACAGATGCCGTTTTGTAAACTAATTTGAATCTATTTTCATGAGCACCTGCTGTAGCATTAAATGAATAAGGATTCGTTTTTAAATTATGATAAATATTTAATTCTTCATCTTTTAAATAAATTTCTTGAGTTCCTAAAAACAAACCATCAGCCGTATTGATTGCTATTTTGTAAGTTCCAGCAGTAGGTACATTAAATCCAATAGCTACTTGGTCATTATCATCAAAAGGTAAACTTCTACCTTGAATTATAAATGACTCATTGTTGATGAATGAATATATACCCAAATCTAAAGGATTAGCTAGTGCGTCATATGTGCTGTCTGAACCCATAGATGCGCCTTCTACGTATCCTACTAATGTTGTTTCAGTAGTGTTGTTAATGTCTTTTATGTCTAACCATATTCTGTGTCTTTCTAATTCTTCTATACTTGTATTTTGTTGGCTAGAAGTTTTAAAGAAATTATCATTAGCATATGGTACACCATTTGTATCTCTTCTTTGACCGTTATTAAAATTTACTGATCCACTTCCTGTTGCTCCATCTTTCATTACGACAAAAAAGGCCTGTCCCGCTTTTATAATACTAGCTGCTGTTGGAATAGTAGTACCCGTATAATTAATAGTAACATAATCACTTGCTGAATAATTGTAAGTGTACGATCCGTAAAATGGATTAGTAACAGTTCCACCATTGTTTAAATTAGGACTTGTTCCATGCGTCCAAAGTCTTACATTTCCTTCAATTATAGCGCTATTATCCGTTATAAATTGTAAAGCATTAATTGATGAAGGGTAAGGGTTACCTATTAAATTGTAATTGTCATCAAATCTGTTTATGGCCGTACCATTCGTGCCTGTGTATCCAGTTATACCTGTGTAGGTTCCTCTATTGACTGTTACTGGTATTACTCCATTGTTAGGAACTCCAGTGAAACTACTGTTGATATTAGTTGCAGACATTCCATAAGAAGAAGAACCTCTTACAATGTAGCCTATTCCTGTTCCCATAGTATTGCCATCGGCATTTACCCAATTTCCTTGGCTTATGTTGCCTCCGTTTCCATTTCCATTGTTAAGTAAAGTATTCCAACTATATTTAAAACCTTGTGTAGGTGATGTGTAGATGTTATTTAATGTTTGATTTGCAACAGGAGAAGACCAATAGACATAGTCTGAACCCTTAATATTGGCTGCTGTTCTTTTATAAATAATATTCCCTTCGTTAGCAACGTCGTTTATTTGAACTAAGTTAGCATTGTTTTCAATTTGTAAGGTTCCTGTGTTTTCCACTTTAACAAAATCTGTTATTACTAACGAATTGTCAGCAGCAATATTTAATGTTTTACCTGGTTTTATAATTAAGTTTAGTCCTTTTCCAACGACAGCAATATTTGACATAGTCGTGTTTTCATAAATAACAATACAATTTGAAGCAGTTGGTACACCAGCTGGTTTCCAATTTGCAGCGGTATTCCAATCCGAATTAGAAGCACTTGGTGTGAATAGCTTAGTGTTATTTGTTACAGTAACTGAGCCGTTAACAGTACATCCGTTTGAAAGGGTGGTTGTTACTGGGATGTTGAAACTTGCATTTTCTAATTGTGTAACAGTAGGTTTGATATAGATCTCAGCAATAGGAGAGCCTACTGTATAAGGGATTGTACAAACTGCATCTATATAAGCATCAACCACTGCAGTGTTGTAATTAAATGAAGTGTTTAATGGTTTATCACCAAATAATTCTACATCATCAATTGCTACACCTTGACACCAATCTGCGTGATATCTTACTCTGATTTTCAGGTTAGGTTGATTAATATAAGAGGATAAGTCATAGTTTAGTTCTGTAAATCTTGTGCCAATTCCTTGGTCAGATATGAATTTTTCAATTGGTGTTGATGACCAACTAGAACCACCATTTGTTGAAATTTCTATAGAAACATAGTCGTTATCAGGATAAGTATTGTCTGGGAAATATCTTGAATAATAAAACTTTAATTTTAAAGTTAAATTTGTGAAGTCTGTTGAATTTACCGTTGCAGATGCTATTTGGTTCTCTGTAGTGTAAGATCCTACATCTGATGTAGTCATTACGAATTTATTGGTTCCAAAACCAGAAGATATCGCAGGGTACCATATTTGTTCATTTGGAACAAATGTACTTGTTCTGTTTGTCCATTGTGTTCTGTTGTCTATAGTTGTACCATTTGAGTTAATAGTTGAATGAGTAAACGTGCCTAAATTTCCAGCTTCAAAATTTTCATCGATTAAGTATACTGTCTCTTTATCTCCACCTGCTTTTAGAGAAATAATTGTGTTTTCACCGCAAATTACTGGATTATTGGGAGTAAAGGTAATTGTAGGAGACGAATTTACAAAAGCAGTAATTGCTGTTTTAGAAACGGACTCACAACTTGGGTTAGTAGCTGTTACCCAATATGTTGTTGTGGTTGTTAAAAATGGTGTCGTCCAAGAGCCGTTAGTTGTTGTAGCGATTGGGTTAGTTGCGTTTTCACTTGCGTACCATTTGTAACTTGTTGAAGAAGCTGTTCCATTTACATTTAAAGTGACTTGTCCACTACCACAATTAAAACCATCTGTAACACTAGCAATATTAGCATCACAATTAGCAATTACGGTAAATAAATAATCTTCTGCTTCACCAAAGTATATTAGGTTGTTGCTACCATATCCGAAATCATCACATGGAGAGAAATTATATCCATAGTTTTCATAAAATGAGCCATTATAACTGACTCCATTGTTTATTCTTATTCTTAATCTATAATCTCCAGGAACTGCAGTAGTAGGAATCACAAAGCCAAAAGTTACTTCAGAACTAACAATATTTTGGGTAGTATATATTTCTTCAGTACTAACATCAAAAACACCATTTTTATTCCAATCAACCCAAGCTTTCCATCTTCCTCTTTGTACAACTGTTCCCGATGCGCTTGCTGAAATATTAATCCCTTCACCTTGAGCCTGAATTGCTTTATTACTTAATCCTGTGAAGTCTTGATAGCCTTTTGGATTTGTACTGTTGTAAGTAGAGGTGTTGGAAGTGTCATTAAGAGATCCAAGGAAATTAACTTTGTTTATGTATAAATATTGAGGTTGACTACTAGTTGTAGGTGTACAATAAGTTACAGAACTTGTAGTAGCGTTACCTGTTAAAGGGCTAGTTGTTCTGTATATTGGTCCTCCTGTACACAGGCTATTGTAAGAATAAATAAAGAAATAATAAGTTGTAGATGGAGATAAAGAAGTAGCAGAAAAAGTAGTATTGCCATCAATGTCTACCACTATATTAGTACCTCCAAGAGTTGTAGAGCCAATTGTGTAGTTAGTCCCGTTTGTTGGACTTGGTGCAATACCTGAAGTGTTGGCTACTACCAAATAATTATTTGGAGCAGGGGTAGCTGCGGTAAAACTTCCTGTAATTGTATTTGTTGCGGGTGTTAAAATTAATGCTGTAGGTTGTGTAGTTGGAGCAACACAAACAGGTGGTGCTGTTACGTTTACTATATAGTCTTCCGATTGGCCCCAAGTATCTGTGCTGCAAGGTCCTGTATAAGAATTGTAGTTTTTAATAACACGCATTCTTGTATTTCCTAATGTAGCGGTAATTGGTACGGTTATATTTCCAGTAAGAGTTGTTGCATCTACTCCAGTTGAATTAGTAATAGTCCCTATGTCATATATTTCATTTGTGTTATTTCCGAAAACGCCATTTTGATCCCAGTCAATATATACTCTAAAATTATTTTGGTAATTACCATTTGTATTACCTTTTAAAGAAATTGTATTAGTGCCACCTTGTTGAACGCTTGCTGAAAAACAAAAACTTTCCAAAGATGAAGTCCCGTTAATCGTGTTAGAAGTGTTATTGTTAATACCAGCGTAAGTAACATTGGTAATTGGTTCAACCGTCGAAAAACTTTGAGTGCAATAAGTCGCTAATGTATTTGTATAAGTTATCCTAATTTGACCATCTCCACCAGATCCTCCACTTCTGTTGTTAGTTTCAGCAGTTCTACCACCAGCACCACCAGCACCAATATCTCCAGTGGCACCCACTCCATTAGAATTTCGTCCATTTGCTCCAGCATATCCGTTGGCAGGAGCTGCACCACCATTTATTCCAGTAGCATTGTTTCCAGTAACATTCCCGGCACTAGAACCTCCACCACCGCTAAAATTATTTCCGGCATTACCACCATTACCACCGTATCTAGATACAATTGTTCCTCCAATATTACCAGTAGTAAAAGCTGTTGCTCCATTACCAAATGTATTGT
>NZ_CAXBFR010000147.1:0-6379 GCF_963975005.1 uncultured Flavobacterium sp. | reverse complement strand
TATCACAGCGTTATATTACAAATCGTTTTCTTCCAGATAAAGCCATTGACTTGATGGATGAAGCGGCTTCTAAATTGCGTATGGAAATCAATTCAAAACCAGAAGAATTAGATGTTTTGGATAGAAAAATTATGCAGTTGGAAATCGAAATTGAAGCCATAAAAAGAGAAAATGACGAAACAAAACTAAAAGGACTTGGCTTAGATTTAGCCAACTTAAAGGAAGAACGCAACGAAATGTACAGCAAATGGAAAGCTGAAAAAGACGTTGTAGATAACATTCAAAGTGTAAAACTAGAAATTGAAGATTTAAAACAAGAAGCTGAACAAGCCGAACGAAATGGTGATTACGGAAAAGTAGCCGAAATTCGTTACGGAAAAATCAAAGAAGCTCAAGAAAATCTAGATGCTTTACAAATACAATTAGTCGAAAATCAATCCGAAAACTCCTTAATAAAAGAAGAAGTCACTCGTGAAGATATTGCGGAAGTTGTAGCCAAATGGACTGGAATTCCAGTAATGAAAATGCTTCAAGGAGAACGAGAAAAACTATTAAACCTAGAAAACGAATTACACAAACGTGTCGTTGGTCAACAAGAAGCTATTGTGGCTGTAAGTGATGCTGTTAGAAGAAGTCGTGCCGGTTTACAAGACATTAAAAAACCAATTGGTTCGTTCTTGTTCTTAGGTACAACGGGTGTCGGAAAAACCGAATTAGCCAAAGCTTTAGCCGAATATTTATTTGATGATGAAAGTGCTTTAACTCGTATTGACATGAGTGAATACCAAGAAAGACACAGTGTGAGTCGTTTAGTTGGTGCACCTCCAGGATATGTAGGCTATGATGAAGGAGGACAATTGACAGAAGCGGTTCGAAGAAAACCCTATTCTGTGATCTTATTAGATGAAATTGAAAAAGCACATCCTGATACCTTTAATATCTTATTGCAATTATTAGATGAAGGTCGTTTAACGGATAACAAAGGAAGAACTGCCGATTTTAAAAATACAATTATCATCATGACTTCTAATATGGGAAGTGATATTATTCAAGAGAAATTCGACAATTTAAAAGGAAGTGTCGAAGCTGCAACAGAAGCTGCAAAAGTCGAGGTTTTAGGTTTATTAAAACAAACTGTTCGACCTGAATTTATTAATCGTATTGATGAAATTGTATTGTTCACACCCTTAACAAATGCAAACATTAGAGAAATTGTAGGTATTCAATTAAAAGGGGTAACAAAAATGTTAGCAAAACAACAAATAACACTAGATGCATCTCCAGAAGCAATTGATTATTTAGCGGAAAAAGGATTTGATCCACAATATGGAGCAAGACCCGTAAAAAGAGTAATCCAAAGAGAAGTTTTAAATGAACTATCCAAAGATATCTTATCCGGAAAAATTACAACGGATAGCATAATTCTATTAGATAGTTTTGATGGAAAATTAGTTTTTAGAAACAAATAAATTAGTATTCAGTGGTCGGTAATTAGATAGCAGTTTAAAACTGCTATTGATTGAAATGGTGTTTTTTTTGTTAGTTTGGTTAAAAACACTCAATATTTGTAATAGAATGTTGGGTGTTTTTTTTTTAATTTATTTTAATAAATTTCTGATTTTTTACTTTTTTATCTACTTGGATATTAATAAAATATATTCCAGCTTCTAAATCTTCTACATCAATATCTTTTTCATTTGCTGAAATTTTAACTATTCTTCCGTTACTATCAAAAATTTCAACTTTATCAAATGAATTCATGTTTTTTATACTTAAAATATTTGAAACAGGGTTGGGATAAATTATGATATCATCATTTGTAAAAGTTGCATTGTTTAGTAATGCTGGATCTTGTCTTTCAGCTGTTCTATCTATACAATTATTATAGCTATTTAAAAAAAACACAGTATTTCCATCTTCAAATGTTGCAGGAACAGCACTAACAACATTACCAGTTACCAATGAAATACCATAAATAATTTGTCCTGTTCCTACAAAATAATAAATATTATTACTCTCATCAATAGTAGAACTTGCACCTACTGAGTAAGCATTTGATGGCAGCTGGTTGGTAGAAATTTCAGTAACAACACCAGTTGTTGCGTTAATTTTCCCTAACTTCATGTAATAAATATAACCTGTAGGCGTTGGTGCATTTGGACTTGGGTATTTTCCTCTGATTAAGCCATAAATTTCATTATTTGCACAATTAAAAGCAACATTTCCAAAAGCATAATATTCAGGATTACTGTAAACAAAATTGGGGCTGGAATAAACATTACCATTATATAAATCTAATCCTATAAATTTTTGGGGTGAACAATAATAAAAAATCATTTGAATGGGATCAATGACATTTCCAGAAACAACACTCTGATCAACCAATGGATTTTGAGACAATTGTGTTAAACTGCCAGTTGTGGTGTTTAATTTTGCCAAATACGCAGCAACTTGTTGCACTCCAGTTGATACTCTTGCTAAACCGTACAATGTATTGTCAGAGTTATTGAAACGAACTTGTCCGAAGTAAGTAGTTCCAATATTGGTAAAACTCGTTATAGGTGTTTGTTGTAAAAAATTACCCGTGTTTATATCAAAAGTCATGAAGGAATTATTACCAATGAGATTATAGGTATCATTATTCTGATTAACAGAACCACCATCAACAGTAAAATTTCCAGAGACAGTATTAGTTCCAAGTCCTATGTTATCAATATATCCCGTAATGGGATTAAGTTCAGCTACTCTAACTACACCATTAGTGTATTGCATAGTTACTGGATTTTGTAGTGACTTATATGAAATTGAGTATAAATTATTAATTTGTTGTCCAAAAGAATAAGAAATAATTAAAATAGATAGTAAAAGGTAGAATTTTTTCATATAAATTTAATTTTGATATAAATTTAATAATTTTTTAAACACACAAGTTAATTTTAATTTAATTTAACTTTTGTTAAACCTTTGAAATTGAGTGCGTTATATTTTTAATAAAAAAAGCTGCCCAATTACGGACAGCTTTTTAAGAATAATAATTAACCAAATTACTAATTTAAATTATTTTGGCATTACAACTGTATCAATTGCATGAATAACACCGTTTGATGCAGCAACATCTGCCATAACAACAGTTGAAGTTTTTCCGTTAGCATCTGTCAAAACTACTTTACCAGCTGGTAATTTGTTAAAAGCTTCATTTGTTGGAGCAAATACTGTAAAGGGTCCTTCACTTGCTAAAGTTTCAACTAATCCAGCTGCTTTAACCGCTGCTACTAAAGTTGAGAAATTTTCGTTTCCAACTGCTACATCAACAATTGTTGTTGGTTGTACCATTTCTGGCTCTTCCATTACTACCTCTGTTGAGTCAACTGCAACAACTTCTTCTTCTGTTTTTTTTCCGTCTCCACATGAAGTCATTACTAATGCTGCAAATGAAAACATGCTAATTTTTTTTACTAAATTCATTTTTTTTAAAGTTTAATTTATAAATATTTACACAAATATAAAATATTTTTTGTTTAATTTTATTAAAAAAAAGTTAAACAATTTTTATTACTTATAAATCAAATAAACAAACTTACATAAAATAATTATTTTTACTTAATTTATAAAAACTTGCTTGTCATGAATTAAATTCAGTTTAAAAAAGTTAAAAAAATCATTAAGATATTATGTTTCATTAAACTTTACAAGCCTAAATTACCCAAACATCTTAATGATTAAATATAATAGTTCGATTCTTAGAAAACAAATTCGAATACTTTATTCTGAAAGAATCTTAAAATTCTTAACCTATATAGCTAATGATTTTCCCTCATTTTTTCATGTGTATTATCTAAAACACGCTTTACTTTTTTTAAGGCATTGTGAAATGCTTTTTCAATTGAATCTGAATGATCTGTAACAGCAATTGGTTCTTTCTTAGCCACTCGAACTTCAATTAGGCATTTTTTATCATTCTTGCCAAATTTATCACTATTTTCATCTCCAAAATGAACTTCTACTCTTGTAATTAAATTATCAAATCGTTCTAATTCAGTATTTATTTCGCTTGAAAAAAAAGCAGTTAATCGTTCACTGTTTTCAATATTTTTGTCGGTGTTAATTTGTATTTGCATATAGTTTTAGTGTTATTTATTAATTCTTAAATTTAAAGCAATTTGAAGACATTTCAAAAAAAATTAGGATAAGTTTAGTATTTAATTTCAATTCAGTTTTAGATTAAATATTAAACTTATCAATCACAATCTAATAAAATAATATTACCATAAAAACAATGTGAAAAATTAATAAGCAACTCTCTTAGCCTATTAAATTTTTAAGATTTCTCAAATTTCTTCATCTGTATTCTAAGCTTAAAAAATCGACATAATCAGTATTTGACAAAGTCAATCCGTTTCATCCGCATTGCAAAAACAAAGAGAGAAACTCACAAACAAAAACCATTTAAATTTTATAAATTTCTATAATCTGTCTTCCAAAACAAATCAAACTTTCCGTAAATTTGCTTTTTTAAAACAAAACCGATGTTAAAAACAATTACTTTTTTAATCCTGTTTGTTACTTTAAACGCTTTTACCCAAGAATATAACGTTCCTTATCGAAAAGGAAATCTTTGGGGTTTTGCTGATAAAAATGGTAAAATAAAAGTCGAACCCAAATACGATTCCATTAATCCAGAAATGAATAACTTTAGATGGTTTGTATATCAAAACAATAAAGTTGGCGTTATAAACGAAAAAGGTTTTGAAGTGCTAAAACCAATTTACGATTCTATTTTTAGAAAACCAGTTCACAGTAGGTATAATGAGTTTATAATTTACAAAGACAATCTTACAGGCTATTCTGATATGGATGGGGAATTTTTAATTCCCATACAATATAAATCAATAAACAAAGCTGAAAATGATAGCTTTAATGAATTAGAACTAAAGTTTTTTGTCCAAAAGAATAAGGATTCTAACTATAAGTTAATCAATACCAATGAAACTGAAATCCTAACAAATATTGATGACTATAGAGAAATAAACAATGGTTTTTATATTATAGGTAAGGAAAATAAATTTGGAGTTTATAACACCATTAAAAACGAATGGAAAATTAATAACGAATATGACAGCATTAAATATTTTGATTACAAAGATTTTCATGAGCCGAAAGAACCTTATGAAAGCATCAAATATTATGGTATAAAAGAGAAAGTTTATTATCTATTTACAATAGATTTTCGAGTAATTAAAACAACAATCAATAAATTAGAAGACTTTTTTAATGCACCAAATATGGGTGATTATGAGGTAATGTCTGTTATAGGTTCAACAGAAAACGCTAGAACTTTTGAAACTAAATTAGTTACTGGTGAAGCCTTTGTTGAAAATAATGCTTATAAATCTAAAGATTTCTATAGAACACGTTTAAAAATTGAAATCATAAAACATAAAGAAAAATACAGTGCAATTACAAATAGTATAAGTTTCGACAGAAGTAAATTCAAAGAATATGATGAAATCAAACTTGTCATAAAGACCCATAATGACACTTACGATTGTACGTTTGCTTTAGTAAAATCAAAAAAGAAGTGGCAAATATTAGACTTAGTTAAGAATGAAATAATTCCAAATATTGAGTTTGATCAAACAGAATTTCATGAAAAATTTCAAGATATTTTGATTCTTAAAAACAAATCAAAAATAGGAACATACCGAATGAGCGATGATTACAATAAAGAAATAGCTGTTGTTATTGAACCTACTTATGACTCTATTTCTAGTTTTAACTATATTTATTCTTTAGATGATGATTATAATTCTTTCAAAGTCTGTTATTTTAATAAAAATGGAAAGCTTTGTCCTGTTGGAAGTAATGGCGTAAAATATTACGAAGATTAATTATTTATAAGTCTAAATTATAGTCTTTCACAAAACGTACTAAAAATAAACCCCTTCAGCTTGCACTGAAGGGGTTTTTAGTAAAATTACTTTTTATTAAAAATAATCTTAACTAACCAACCTTAAATATATGTTTGTTATTCTTTCTTACCATCTATTATAGCTCCTGTACCAGCACCAACTCCTGCCCCTGCTAAACCACCAATAATAGCACCCGTACCTTTTTTCTTGCTAACAATTGCTCCTGTTACAGCTCCAACTCCAGCTCCAATTACTGCTCCTTTAGCAGCTCCACTCCATTTCTTTTTGGCAGGTGCAGCAGCAGTTTGATTTACAATAATAACCTCTTTTTGTTGCGCTTGTTGTATAACCATCACATTATTCATAGAGTCAATTACTCTTTGTTTTGCATATTCAATTTTTAGTGAATCTATAGTGGCTTCTTTAGCAAAATCCGCATCTGACTTATCTGTATTTTTACACGATATAAA
>NZ_CAXBFR010000146.1:0-6658 GCF_963975005.1 uncultured Flavobacterium sp. | reverse complement strand
ATCTTGATTTTCTTCTGTTTTTAAATAACCAAATGTAAACCAAGATTCTGTTCCTGGCACAAATTCTCCATTTAGCCTTGCATCAAACCCATAAGCATAAGCCGTTGCATCATTATTGGCACGATAACGAATTCTAACATTATCAATCGTATAGGTATTGACATTTTTAAAATCTTTGTAATACATTTCAGAAAGCAATTTAAAACCTCTTCCCCACATTTTGAAACTATAATCGTTACTCAATACAAAATGAATCGATTGCTGAGCTTTGACATCTTTTTGTACCACGCCATTATAATCCCTTAATTCTCTGTAAAATGGTGGTTGATTGTAAACTCCAATTGCTGCTCTAAACAACATGTCTTTTTCCCAATAAGGTTTAAAAGCAAATTGAACTCTTGGTGCAAAAACAATTTGAGCTTTTCCGCTTCCATCTTGATCATTTACTTGCCATTGATGAAAACGAACTCCCGTATTTAACCAATATTCTCCTTTTTCCCATTTACCACTATGATTCCATTGACCGTAACCTGAAACTCTATTTATTGTAGTGAAATTTGTAGCTCTTACATATTGATAAGGAGCTAATGGATATTCATTGGGTTCATAAGGTTGATTATTGGTATATCCCAAAAGCGGATTTGGTAATAAAAACCCAGCCGAATCAATAACTTCCCATTCCACTACTCTATCTTTTATATTTTCTCTTGTGTACTTGAAACCCCATTCGATTTCGCTTTTTGTTTCTAATTTATGAAAACCTTTTACTTCAGCATTTACAATTAAAGCATCTAAATTATTTCTTGCATGATTTAATTGTGACCCAATGCCACGTGTAAATTGAACATCACCAAAGGTTTCTGAACCAATATTGGTATCAACTTCTCCTAATCTATATTGCGCTAAAATATCAAAATGCTCTTGTTCTTGTGTGTGATATGTTGAAGCAATAAATTTCAACTTATTATTTTCATTATATTCATAAACCGATTTTACAGCTCCAAAAACGGTTAAATATTCATCTTTTTCTTGTCCATCATAAAGCACTTGTACACCAATTGGCTCACTAATTGTACCAAAATTTGTTTGTCTAAACAAAGGCTGATAATTGTATTTATTTTGAGCCACATTTCCTAAAAAGCTCCATTGCCACTTGGTTGAAGCATTGTAATTTAAAAACGTTTGAATATCTGTAAAAGAAGGCTTATAATTTGTTTCTGTATCTTGACTATTTACTAAAAGGCTGTTATTTCTATAGCGAACACCAGTTACATTGCTCCATTTTTGATTTTTAGAAACTCCTTCCACAGAAGCATTTACTCCTAAAAAACTAGCTTCAATATTAGCTCCAAATTGTTTTGGGTTTTTGTATGTGATGTCTAAAACAGAAGCCATTTTATCACCATATTTAGCTTGAAATCCTCCAGCAGAAAAGTCTACATTTTGAACCATATCAGTATTGGTAAAACTCAATCCTTCTTGTTGACCAGAACGAATTAAAAATGGCCTATAGACTTCAATTTCGTTTACATAAACCAAATTTTCATCATAATTTCCGCCACGAACAGCATAAGATGTACTTAACTCGTTATTGGAATAAACTCCAGGTAATGTTTTTATAATATTTTCAATTCCAGCATTTGCACCAGGAATTTTTCTAATAACAACTGGATCAATTGCTGTTAGTCCTTCAATTCGTTTTCTGTTGGTTCCAACCACAGTTACTAATCCAATTTCTTCTACATTTATATTCAGGACTGGATTAAACTCATAATCTTCATTCGGTTTTAATTCCAAGTCTTTTAACGTTGTTTTTTTATATGAAACATGCGAAAAAACGACAGTTATTTTCTTGTTTGCTGGCACTTGTAATACATAAAACCCTGTGGCATCTGTTGTTGTTCCAATATTTCCAACTTTGACAGAAACATTTTCAATAGGTTCATTAAATTCGTTTAATATTACCCCTTTTATTTGGGCCGTTTGAGCAAAAGTTGCAGTGCAAATAAAAAGGAAAAAGAGTATATTCTTCAAAGGATTAAATTTAATTGTTCTTATAAAAATAGCTTTCAAAGGTAGTAGAATTATTCATTTCATCAGTAACAACTACTTTAAAATCGTTCTTTCCTTTAACGTAAATATTATCTGATAAAGTATGTACCAGCTTTTTTGTCTTGTAATCATATTCCATAAGAATCCAATTTCCGTTTAAGTATGCTTTGTAGGAATCTATTCCAGATAAATTATCTGAAATTTTAGCCGAAATTATTGTGTAAGTATCTATAGTTTTTCCTTCTGAGAAATTTACACCATATATTTTTGGAGCAATAGTATCTTGAACTACTTTATAATTTCCAAGTTTTTTGACTTTCGCATTTATTTTATCTCCTTTAATATATGATTTAATGTAGTCTACATCTTTACCGTCTAAATAAGCTATAAAACTTTTTTTCTTTAAGGTTTCATCCAAATCAGTAATATCAAAAGAAATATTGAAACTGTTTTTTACAGGAATTTCGTCTTCATGTAAAAACAGAATATCCTCTTTACTATTCAGTTTCATAGTAAAATTTTCGTAAAATGTGTTGGCTCCAAAATTAATAGTCCATTTTCCTTCTTCAAAAATATAATCATTTTTAGCTTTTATTTTTTTATCCGTCGAAGTTGTAACATTTAGAGCTGCTTGAGCTTTTTTATAAACAACCGGAATTTCAATAATAGAAGTGTTTTTAGAAAAATCTTCCACAATAATTTTATAAGTGTAAGAAGCTGAAGGTTGCACTTTTAAAACTCCATCTCTTTTATTCTGATTTACTATTGACAAAGGGTACTCGTTCTCAATAAACATTTTTTGAAAACGCTGCCCCATATTTTTAAATCTAAAATAATCTATAAAGTAATTGATATGTTTAGATTCATCAAAAGAAAAAGTATCAAATTTATAAGAGAAATAAGGAACACCATTCACAAAAGTAGAAACTTTATAAATTCCGTTTTTGTTATAAGGATTTGTCATGTTATCAAAAACATTAAGACTAAAACCAATTGCTCCATTAGAAGTAATCTTGTGTGTTATATAGCTTCCTTCATCATTAATAGACAAAGGAATTGTTTGGGCTAAATATTCATTATTAATAGCAATTGTATCATTTAAAGGATAAACCATTACACTATTTACTTTTGGTCTGTATTTATCTATTACTAATGCATCAAAACCAAAAAGTAACGGATTAATAACCATTTCTGTTTTAGTATCTCTTATTTCAAAATGCAAATGTGGACCACCACTTCCACCACTATTTCCAGACAGAGCAATGACTTCACCTTGCTTTACAGGTAATTCTGAAGGTTTTAAAAAAAGTTCTATTTCAAATGCTTTTTCATCGTAGTGTCTTTTATGAATCATTTCTTCTATTTTCCCGTTAGCACTTTGTAAATGCCCATAAACAGAAGTATACCCATTTGGATGTGTTACATAAATCGCTTTTCCATAACCCCACGTTGAAATTTTAATTCTAGAAACATAGCCATCTGCAACGGCATAAACTGGCAAACCTTCTACTCCTTTTGTTTTTAAATCTAAACCAGTATGAAAATGATTGCTTCGTAATTCTCCAAAAGCACCAGAAACATCTAAAGGTATATCTAACGGTGAAATAAAATAATCTTTAGGATAATCTTGCCCAAAACTTAAAGAAGTGATAAAAAAAAGAAGAAATAGTTGTTTCATTTAAGCAGATTTTGCATTTAAAATACTAAAATTAAATAATTAAGTACTTATAAAACAAGTAAAACAAAAAAAATACGCATTTAGTATATAAAAAAAAATAAAAAGTGTTGTTATTTAAATTTCAAATCTTAACTTTGTAATTATTGTACTGAAATAAATGTTTTATGAGCGGATTAACTGAATTGATTGATTCTCTTGAAGTTAAATTTTCAAAAATGTACCACAAGATGGACACTTTGGAAAAGAAAAATCAAGAATTATCTGATGAATTGATACAATTCAAGGAAAACAACAAAAAACAGTTAAAAACGATTGGTGATTTACAAAACCAACTGGAAGGCTTAAAAACTGTCAATGCAATATTAGGTAGTGATGAAAACAAAAGAGAAACGAAACTCAAAATAAATTCTTTAATTAGAGAAATTGATTATTGCATAGCACAACTTTCGGAATAGAAAGAAATGGAAGATAAACTAAAAATTAAAATATCAATTGCAGACCGAGTTTATCCATTAACAGTGGAACACTCGCAAGAAGAAGGACTAAGAAGTGCTTCTAAAAAGATTGATGTTATTATAAAACAGTTTGAACAAAATTATGCAGTAAGAGATAAGCAAGATGTTTTAGCCATGTGTGCTTTACAATTTGCCTCACAAGTAGAGCAAAAGCAGTTGAACAAGTCGCAAGACAATGATGAAGCTTATGAAAGACTACAAAAATTAGATGATAAACTGAGTCGAATTCTTTCGAAATAATACGTTCTTACATAACAATACTACCTACATTAGTATCTATTTGGTAAACTCAACAATCACAAATTAAAATGAGTGAATTATTGCAACTAAAGAATGCCATGTTATTTATAGCAAGGAACCTTGAAAGGCAAACTAACTCAAAACTTGTATAACTGGAGTTTATGCAATCATCTAATGTAGGTTTTTTTTATATAATTTTTTAATCAAATCATGGATAACATACTAATAATAATCATCGGAGTCGTAGTTGGAATAGCACTAGGTTTTGGAATAGCAAAGCTTTTAGAAAAAAGCAATGTTTCAAATCTTATTAAAAATGCAAAAAAAGAAGCGACCTCTATACTAAAAGAAGCGAAAGCAGAAGGCGAGTCTATTAAAAAAGATAAACTACTTCAAGCTAAAGAAAAGTTTTTAGAATTAAAATCAGAACACGAAAAAGAGATTTTATCTAAAGATAAAAAATTAGGCGAGGCTGAAAAAAGAACAAGAGACAAAGAATCTCAAGTTTCAAGTGAATTAGCTAAAACTAAAAAAATAAACGAAGAAATTGAAGCCAAAATAACAGACTACAACACAAAACTTGATTTCTTAGACAAGAAACAAATTGATGTTGAAAAAATGCATAAATCACAAATAGAACAACTTGAAGTAATTTCAGGTTTATCTGCTGATGATGCTAAAAGTCAATTAGTTGAAAGCTTAAAAGCTGAAGCTAAAACTAATGCGATGGCTCACATTCAAGAGACTATTGAAGAAGCAAAATTAACTGCTCAACAAGAAGCTAAAAAAATAATCATCAGCACAATTCAACGTGTGGGTACAGAAGAAGCAGTAGAAAACTGTGTGTCTGTTTTTAATATTGAATCTGATGATGTTAAAGGAAGAATTATTGGTCGTGAAGGAAGAAACATTAGAGCAATCGAAGCTGCAACTGGTGTAGAAATTATTGTTGATGACACTCCAGAAGCAATCATACTTTCTTGTTTTGACCCAGTTAGAAGAGAAATAGCTCGTTTAGCTTTACACAAATTAGTTACAGACGGAAGAATTCACCCAGCAAGAATTGAAGAAGTTGTAGCTAAAACACAGAAACAGATTGAAGAAGAAATTATCGACATAGGAAAACGTACAGTAATCGATTTAGGAATTCACGGTTTACACCCAGAACTAATCAAAATCGTTGGACGTATGAAGTATCGTTCTTCTTATGGTCAAAACTTATTACAACACTCTAGAGAAGTTTCTAAACTGTGTGGAATTATGGCTGCTGAACTTGGCTTAAATGTTAAGTTAGCCAAAAGAGCAGGTTTACTTCATGATATTGGAAAAGTGCCAGATACTGAAAGTGAATTACCTCACGCAATCTTAGGAATGCAATGGGCTGAAAAATACGGTGAAAAAGAAGAAGTTTGCAACGCCATTGGAGCTCACCATGATGAAATTGAAATGAAGTCATTAATTTCACCAATTATTCAAGTATGTGATGCTATTTCTGGTGCAAGACCTGGTGCAAGAAGACAAGTTTTAGATTCTTACATCCAACGTTTAAAAGATTTAGAAGAAATAGCTTATGGATTTAATGGTGTAAAAAGTGCTTATGCAATTCAAGCAGGTAGAGAGTTACGTGTAATTGTTGAAAGCGAAAAAGTTTCTGACGAATTAGCAGCAACTTTATCTTTTGAAATATCACACAAAATTCAAACTGAAATGACTTATCCTGGTCAAGTAAAAATTACTGTAATTAGAGAAACTAGAGCTGTTAACATAGCTAAATAATAAGTTGGCAGTGTTCAGTGATCAGTTACTATAAATATAAAATCGCGTTAATTCATTTTAATGCGATTTTTTTTTTGCTTAAATTATCCGTTGAATTATTCCAACAATGTATTCTTATTCAAAAACTACTATCTGAAATCTGCCAACTGATTACTGAACACTGAACACTACTTCCTCGGATGAAACTGTGTTAGTACTTTTGCCAAATGCTTTCTATCTAAGTGCATATAAACTTCTGTAGTCGTAATTGATTCATGTCCCAACATTAATTGAATAGAACGCAAATCTGCACCATTTTCTAACAAGTGCGTTGCGAATGAATGACGAAAAGTATGCGGACTAATGGTTTTCTTTAAACTTATCTGTATGGCTAAATCTTTTATGATTGTAAAAATCA
>NZ_CAXBFR010000145.1:0-6799 GCF_963975005.1 uncultured Flavobacterium sp. | reverse complement strand
AAAATTATTTTAACTAAAGATAGGTCGAACATGATTGGTTTTTTAGTACCTCACAAGGAATCTAATAAACCTTTATACAATTTCGTTGTCCCTGTTGATGATATAGAAAAGGTGACTGGAATTGATTTTTTTAAAAATTTACCTGATGATGTTGAAAATCGTTTAGAAGCAAACAATGGTTACAAAAACTGGAAGTTTTAATTACCATTCATTTACTTTATTGGCATCAAGTTTTATAAACACAAATAGTAAAACAGTAAAAGACCATAAACTTGAACCACCATACGAGAAAAAAGGTAATGGAACTCCAATGGTTGGAAATAATTTTATAAGCATAGTAATGTTTACAAAAAAGTGAGTAAAAAGAATTGTAGCTACACAATACCCATAAACACGACTAAATTTGGTTTTTTGATTTTCTGCTAATTTTATAATCCGAAGAATTAGTGTAACAAACAATGCAATTACAACGAATGAACCCACAAAACCCCATTCTTCTCCAACCGTTGTAAAAATATAATCTGTATGTTGTTCGGGAACAAAGTTTCCTTTAGTTTGCGTGCCTTCAAGATATCCTTTGCCATATAAACCACCAGATCCAATTGTAATCATTGATTGGTTTAAGTTATAACCTTCATTTTTCATGTCAACGTTATCGTTAAATAACACATCAATTCTATCTTTTTGATGAGGTTCTAATACATTTTCATATACATAATCGACCGACAAAGTAAATCCGGTAATTATTATAAATAACAAAACATATATAATTGGGTTTCTAGATATTTTAGTATTAAAGATAAAGTGAATTATCATAAACACTAATATAAAAGAGACTAAGAAAATCGGTTTTACAAACAAAGCCAACAAGAATACTACAATTGCTGTAACACCAGTCCATAAATACCAAGATGAAAGTCCGTCTCTGTTTAATACAAAAATTAAGGCTAAAAATATCATTGCACTTCCAGCATCTGGTTGCAACATTATTAATCCAACAGGTATCATGATTATTCCTATGGCTATATATTGAAATTTTCTAATTTTTAAGTTAATTTGTGCATCACTTAAATATTTTGCTAATAATAATGAGCAAGATATTTTAACAATTTCTGAAGGTTGAAAACCAAAACCACCTATTTTATACCAATTGGTTTGTCCTTTTACGGAACTTCCAAATACAAATAAACCTAATAAAAGAAGTATTCCTATAATGTAAAAAACAACAGAAAATTTTTCAAATATTTTGGCATTAATATTTAAGACAATTAAAATAATTGGAATAGTTAAAATTATGAAGAGCAACTGTCTTCCATAAATTTGTGAAGTATCTAAAATATAAGTTTCTTCTAAAGGTAATGAAGCAGAATAGATATTCATCCAACCCATAATAACTAATGTTATATAGATAAAAACGGTTATCCAGTCAATATTTGCTATTACACTTTGGTTTTTCATTTATTAGTGGTTAATAGTGAAAGGTTTTCCGCTAATCACTTTTGCATATTCCGATTCTAAGCTTTTAGTAAGCATTGCTTTTTCTAAGTCAGTTCGGGTTATTACTTTATTAAGGTACTTTTCAATCATTAAAGTAGCAATTGGGCCAGCAAATCTATTTCCCCAATATCCATTTTCTACTAAAACGGCTATGGCAATTTTTGGATTGTCTTTTGGAGCAAAAGCCACAAATATAGAATGGTCTGTTAATTGAGTTCTAACTCCATTGATTTTTGCAAAATTTTCAGCTGTACCTGTTTTTCCACAAATAGCAAGGCCTTCTACTTTTAAAGTTCTCGCTGTTCCGATGTTGTATACATCATATAAACCTTCAATTACTGGTTTAAAATATTGTTTATCAACAGACGTTTGATGGCGAGTTGTGAATTTTTTATCAATCTCAAAATTTTTAATTTTCTTTACAATGTGAGGTGTGTAATAATATCCTTCATTTGCAACGGCTGCCATCATGTTGGCAAGTTGCATTGGAGTAACATCAATCTCTCCTTGACCAATTGAGTTTGAAATTATTGTATTACTTCTCCAGCCACCATTTGGATAAAATTTCTCATATAAACTTGAAGAAGGAATTCGACCTTTTCTTCCAATAGGTAAATCATAGCCAAGATAATTACCTAGTCCAAAGCTTTGTAAATGTCTATTCCAGTTGTCAACACTATAGGATGGATCTTTATATTTATCAATAGTTCTTTTAAAAACGTTGGCAAAATAAGTGTTGCAAGAATTGTAAATTCCGTTATGTAATATTGAAGTTCCTGAATCGTGACATTTCATAAAAGCACCACGTCCATAAGAAAAACCATGACGACAAATAAAACCAGTGTTTTCATCAATTACTTCTTCTTGTAGGCCAATTAGTCCGGTTAGAATTTTAAAAGGTGAACCAGGAGGATATTCAGCTAATAAACTTCTGTCGTATAAAGGTTTTGCAATAGAATCATAATACAACATGGTGTAATTTTTGGATCTATCTTTTCCAACAAGTAGAGCTGGATCATAAGAAGGAGCAGAGATAAGTGCTAATATTTCTCCTGTTTTAGGCTCAATAGCAACAATTCCTCCTCTTTTATTAATCATTAATTCTTCCCCATATTTTTGCAATTCAGCATCAATGGTTAATGTTAAATCTCTTCCTTGAATAGGGATAGTGTCATATTTTCCATCCTTATAAGAACCTATAATTCTATTAAACCTATCTTTTTGAAAATATTTAACCCCTTTTACTCCTCTTAGAATTTCTTCGTATTCTTGTTCAACACCTTGAACACCAATTAGATCTCCACTTTTGTAATAAGGATTTTTGTTAATTTGAGCTTCATTTACTTGTTTAATATATCCAAAGACATTTGGAGCGTAGTCTATTTGATAATCGCGTAAAAAACGTTTTTGAATATAGAATCCTTTGAATTTTCTTATCTTTTCTTGAAAGGCAGCGTATTCTAATTTAGTTAACTGTGGCAAAAATACAGATGGTAATCTAGGACTATAAACTATAGCTTTTTCTATTTTCTTTTTAAAATAGTCCGTATCAACTTTAAGCAATTGACATAACTCTACTGTGTCTAATTCCTTAATTTCTCTAGGAATTACCATGATATCATATGAAGGTTGATTGGCAACTAATAATTTACTGTTTCTATCATAGATGTAGCCACGTTCTGGAAAATCATAGGCAATTTTAATAGCATTATTGTCTGACTTAATTTTTAAACTATCATCGATAATTTGAAGATAAAAGAGTCTGATTAAAATAATTATTGCAGATATGATTACTATTGCTGGTAATAGTATTTTTTTCATCGCTTATTTGGTTTTATTAAATATATAGTCAAAATACAAACAATGGTTGTGAATATAGTATTTAAAAGTGTTCTAAGGAATATATCTAAAATTAAACCAAAACGCAATAATTCTAGCATATAAATAAGGAAGTGATGAACAAAAACGGACAGAACTATGAAGGAAATTCGGTCATAAGAAATTTTTTCGGTAATTTTTATTGTTTGATATTCATAACTCAATCCAAAAGAAAATTTGAATAATAGAGGTCTAATATAAGCTAAAATTAAACAAGCTGTTGCATGTATTCCACCAGTGTCACCAAACATATCTAGAGTTAATCCTAACAAAAAACTCATAAATAAAAATAAAGACCTATTGCTATTAACTGGGTATAGAATAATAAAAAGAACATACGGAAATGGGTCAAGATAACCAAAAAGCTTAATGTTGTTAAATACTAATACTTGTAAAGCTATCAATACAATAAATCTAAATATATTTAGTAAAAGACTACTGTTCATTGTATGAGTTTTGTAATTCTATTAATTCAGTCTTTTTTATATTTTCTATAATATAAACAAATCCCACGTTTGTCATATCGTTAAATAATCTAACGCTAATTGTATAGTAGTTAGTGTTTTTATCTATATATGCTTTATCAATTCTTCCAATAGGAATGTTTTCTGGAAAAATAACAGATTGACCACCAGTTACAATAGTGTCACCTTTTTTAAGGTTAGCCAATCTAGGAACATCAACTAGTTGAACATAACCAGCATTTTTAGCATCCCATGTAAGAGTTCCAAAATGATTGGTGTTCTTGATTTTTGCATTTAACCGCGATTTTGTATTTAATATACTTAAAACAGTCGCATAAGCATTCGTGGTTTTGTCTATAATTCCAACAACACCTTTGCTATTAATAACACCCATATCTTCTTTTATGCCATCTTTTATTCCAGCATTAAGAGTCAGATAATTATCATATACATCAAAAGAGTTTTTAATAACCTTAGCTTGAATAACTTTATATTGAAGTAAGTTTTCAGGAAGATCAATAGGAGCAGTTAAAGTAGTGTCTTTTTTATTGTATAGTAGTTGTTTTAAATTACTGTTTTCTTCAACTAATTCTTGGTTTACTTCTTTTAAGTCAAAATATTTATTGACTTCATCAATTTTTTCATAAACAGAACCACTTATATAATTTGCTGAACTAATTGTTCTGCTTTTATGGTAAGAATTGTTTTGAATAGTAAAGAAAATAGATGTGCCTAAAAGCAGCAAAAACAGCAATTTATAGCTGTTTTTAATAAAGAAGTTTACTATTTGCTGCATTTACGTTTTCTGTTATTTGATAAGTATTCCTTTGTATTTGTTTATGTTTTTCAGTGCCATTCCAGTTCCTCTTACGACTGCTCTTAAAGGGTCTTCGGCAATGTAAACAGGTAAGTCAGTTTTTAATGATATTCGCTTGTCTAAGCCTCTTAACATAGATCCACCGCCAGCCAAATAAATTCCAGTGTTGTAAATATCCGCAGCTAATTCAGGAGGTGTTTGAGATAAAGTTTCCATAACAGCATCTTCTACACGTTGAATAGATTTATCCAAAGCTTTAGCGATTTCTCTGTAAGAAACATCTACTTGTTTTGGTTTACCCGTAAGTAAATCTCTACCTTGAACGGACATGTCTTCTGGAGCATTTTCTAATTCTTCAATAGCTGCACCAATTTGAATTTTAATTTTTTCTGCTGTAGTTTCTCCAACAAATAAATTGTGTTGCGTTCTCATGTAATAGATAATGTCGTTTGTAAAAACATCACCAGCAATTTTTACTGATTTGTCACAAACAATACCACCAAGAGCAATAACTGCAATTTCTGTAGTTCCACCACCTATATCTACAATCATGTTTCCTTTTGGTTGCATGATGTCTACTCCAATACCAATTGCAGCTGCCATAGGTTCATGAATAAGGTATACCTCTTTTCCATTTACTCTTTCAGCAGATTCTTTTACAGCACGCATTTCTACTTCTGTAATTCCAGAAGGAATACAAATAACCATTCGCAATGCTGGAGTAAATAATCTTTTCTTTAAGGCAGGAATACTCTTGATAAACATACTTATCATTTTCTCCGATGCATCAAAATCAGCAATAACACCATCTTTTAAGGGACGAATTGTTTTAATGTTTTCATGCGTTTTACCTTGCATCATACTGGCTTCTTTTCCGACAGCTATAATTTTTCCAGTAATTCTGTCTCTTGCAACAATAGATGGACTATCAATTACAACTTTGTCGTTATGAATGATTAAAGTATTTGCGGTACCAAGGTCAATTGCTATATCCTCGGTCATGAAATCAAAAAATCCCATATTAAATAAAGGGTATTAGTTACTATTTAGCTATTTTAGAATACAAAAGTAATAAAATTAATGTTTAAAATGACGAATTCCTGTAAATACCATTGCAACATTGTTTTCGTTGCAATAATTAATACTCAATTCATCTTTAATTGAGCCTCCAGGTTGAATGACTGCAGTGATTCCTGCTTTGTCTGCTAATTCTACACAATCAGGAAACGGAAAAAAAGCATCACTTGCCATAACTGCACCAGTTAAATCAAAATCAAAAAAAACAGCTTTATCAATAGCTTGTTTTAAGGCATCAACTCTAGATGTTTGACCTGTTCCTGAAGCAAAAAGTTGTCTATTCTTTGCAAAAACAATAGTATTTGACTTTGTATGCTTGCATATTTTCGAAGCAAAAATTAAATCTTCAATCTCTTCGTCAGAAGGCTTAGCTATAGTAACGGTTTTTAATAGCTCTTTAGTATCTGTAACGTTGTCTTTATCTTGAACTAATATTCCGTTTAAACAAGTTCTTACTGTAGTTGAGGGAAGTGCTGCTTCTTTTTGAACTAAAATAATTCTATTTTTCTTTTCTTCTAATGTTTCAAGAGCATCATTATCATAATCTGGAGCAATAACGACTTCACAAAATAATTTATTAATTTCTTCAGCAGTTGCTTTGTCAATTTTACCGTTTGCAATTAAAACGCCTCCAAAAGCAGAGGTTGGGTCTCCAGCAAGAGCAGCAAGATAAGCTTCTTTCATTGTTTCTCTTGTTGCAATTCCACAAGCATTGTTGTGTTTTAAAACAGCAAATGTTGGTTCGTTATTTTGAAACTCACTCATTAAATTTACAGCAGCATCAACGTCTAATAAATTGTTGTATGATAATTCTTTCCCATGTAACTTACTAAACATATCATCAAATTTTCCAAAGAAAAAGCCTTTTTGATGAGGGTTTTCTCCATAACGAAGTGCTTTTCCATTTGTTTCACTAATTTTTAATACAACTTCATCATGAGTTTCGTTGAAATAATTAAAAATAGCTGAATCATAATGAGATGAAACATTAAAAGCTTTAGTTGCTAGTAATCTTCTATTTTCAATAGTGGTTGCACCACTGTGCTCTGTATAAAAAGTTAAAAAT
>NZ_CAXBFR010000144.1:0-6874 GCF_963975005.1 uncultured Flavobacterium sp. | reverse complement strand
ATACTGGTGAAGTAGTTTCTATCGAACGTAATGAAATTATTTTAGATCGTGATACTATTCTTGACAAAGATAATGTTGAGGAAATTATTACAGCTGATGTAAAAACTGTTTTATTACACAAAGAAGATAGCAATCAAGCTGATTATGCAATTATTCATAATACGCTACAAAAAGACCCTACAAACTCTGAAAAAGAAGCTGTAGAACATATATATAGACAACTGCGTAATGCTGAACCGCCTGATGAGGAAACAGCACGTGGAATTATTGATAAATTGTTCTTCTCTGACCAAAGATATAACTTAGGTGAAGTTGGTCGTTATAGAATAAACAAAAAATTAGGTCTTGACACTCCTATGGAAAAGCAAGTGCTTACCAAAGAAGATATCATAACTATTGTTAAATATTTGATTGAATTGATAAATGCTAAAGCAGATATTGATGATATCGATCACTTATCAAATAGACGTGTAAGAACAGTTGGGGAGCAATTATCTCAACAATTTGGTGTTGGTCTTGCTCGTATGGCAAGAACAATTCGTGAAAGAATGAACGTTAGAGATAACGAAGTATTTACACCAATTGATTTGATCAATGCTAAAACATTATCATCTGTTATAAACTCATTCTTCGGAACAAACCAGTTGTCTCAATTTATGGATCAAACGAATCCATTAGCTGAGATTACTCACAAGCGTAGATTATCTGCACTAGGACCTGGTGGTTTATCAAGAGAAAGAGCTGGATTTGAGGTTCGAGATGTTCACTATACGCACTACGGTCGTTTGTGTCCAATTGAAACTCCTGAGGGACCAAACATTGGACTTATTTCGTCACTTGGTGTTTATGCTAAAGTAAACGGAATGGGATTCATCGAAACACCTTATCGTAAAGTTGATAATGGGGTAATTAATATTACAGACGAACCTATTTATTTAAGTGCTGAGGAAGAAGAAGGTAAAATGATTTCTCAAGCAAATATTGATATTGATGCTAATGGTAAAATTTTAGCCGATAGAGTAATTGCTCGAGAAGAAGGAGATTTCCCAGTTGTGGAACCATCTGCTATTCATTACGCTGACGTTGCTCCAAATCAAATTGCATCTATTTCTGCTTCGTTAATTCCTTTCTTGGAACATGATGATGCGAATAGAGCCTTGATGGGATCTAACATGATGCGTCAAGCGGTGCCTTTATTACGTCCAGAAGCTCCAATTGTTGGAACTGGATTAGAAAGACAAGTAGCTTCAGATTCTCGTGTACTTATTAATGCTGAAGGTAATGGACTTGTTGAATATGTTGATGCAAACTCTATTACTATCAAATATGACAGAACAGAAGAAGAAAGACTTGTGAGTTTTGATTCTGATGAAAAGTCATATAACTTAATTAAATTTAGAAAAACGAATCAAAGTACCTCTATTAACCTAAAACCTATAGTAAGAAAAGGGGATAGAGTCGTTAAAGGTCAAGTACTTTGTGAAGGATACGCTACTCAAAATGGAGAATTAGCATTAGGAAGAAATCTTAAAGTAGCATTTATGCCATGGAAAGGTTATAACTTTGAGGATGCAATTGTAATTTCAGAAAAAGTAGTTCGTGATGATATTTTTACATCTATTCATATTGATGACTATACTTTAGAAGTTAGAGATACTAAATTAGGTAACGAAGAGTTAACTAATGATATTCCAAACGTTTCTGAAGAAGCAACAAAAGATTTAGATGAAAATGGAATGATTAGAATTGGTGCAGAGGTTAAACCTGGCGATATTCTTATCGGAAAAATCACACCAAAAGGAGAATCTGATCCAACACCTGAAGAAAAATTACTAAGAGCAATCTTTGGTGATAAAGCTGGTGATGTAAAAGATGCTTCATTAAAAGCTTCACCTTCATTACATGGTGTAGTTTTAGATAAAAAATTGTTTGCAAAAGCAGTTAAAGATAAACGTAAGCGTACAAAAGATAAAGAAGATATTGATAAGCTTGAAACAGAGTTTGATGTAAAATCAAACGAGTTGAAAGAAAAACTTATCGATAAATTATTCACAATCGTTAACGGAAAAACATCTCAAGGTGTAATGAACGATTTAGGTGAAGAAGTATTACCAAAAGGAAAAAAATTCACTCAAAAAATGTTGTTCGCTGTTGATGATTTTGCTCACTTGACAAAAGGTCAATGGACAACAGATGATAATACAAATTCTTTAGTAAATGACTTAATTCACAACTACAAAATCAAATTAAACGATTTACAAGGTTGGTTAAGAAGAGAGAAATTTACTATCACCGTTGGAGATGAATTACCAGCAGGAATCTTAAAACTTGCTAAAGTTTATATCGCTAAGAAACGTAAACTTAAAGTAGGAGATAAGATGGCAGGTCGTCACGGTAATAAAGGTATTGTGGCTCGTATCGTTCGTCATGAAGATATGCCATTCCTTGAAGACGGAACGCCTGTTGATATTGTATTGAATCCTCTTGGAGTACCTTCTCGTATGAATATTGGTCAAATTTATGAAACAGTTCTTGGATGGGCTGGTCAAAAATTAAACAGAAAATTTGCAACACCTATTTTTGATGGTGCAACTTTAGACCAAATTAATGAGTTAACTGATGAAGCAGGAATTCCTCAATTCGGTCATACCTATTTATATGATGGTGGAACTGGAGAACGTTTCCATCAAGCAGCAACAGTTGGAGTTATCTATATGTTGAAACTAGGACATATGGTTGACGATAAAATGCACGCTCGTTCTATTGGACCATACTCACTTATTACGCAACAACCTCTTGGTGGTAAAGCACAATTTGGAGGTCAACGTTTTGGAGAGATGGAGGTTTGGGCACTTGAAGCCTATGGAGCATCAAGTACACTAAGAGAAATCTTGACGGTTAAATCTGATGATGTTATTGGTAGAGCAAAAACTTACGAATCAATCGTTAAAGGTGAAGTTATGCCAGAACCAGGATTACCTGAATCATTCAATGTATTAATGCATGAATTAAAAGGTCTTGGATTAGACATTAGATTAGAAGAATAAAAAATAGTTGGCAGTAACAGTGTTTGGATATTTCTAAACACTGTTTGCTGAACACTGAACACTTTTTAAATGTTACGACTATGATGAACAATAGAAATAGAGACAATAAAAATACTCCAATCAAGAGATTTAGTAAAATCTCGATAGGACTTGCTTCTCCAGAATCAATTTTGGCAGAATCTAGAGGTGAGGTTTTAAAACCAGAAACCATCAACTATCGTACACACAAACCAGAAAGAGATGGTCTTTTCTGTGAGCGTATTTTCGGTCCAGTTAAAGATTATGAGTGTGCTTGTGGAAAATATAAAAGAATTCGCTACAAAGGTATCGTATGTGACCGATGTGGTGTTGAAGTTACTGAAAAGAAAGTACGTAGAGATAGAGTAGGACACATCAACCTTGTTGTGCCAATAGCTCATATCTGGTATTTCCGTTCTTTACCTAACAAAATTGGTTACATTTTAGGTTTGCCATCTAAGAAATTAGATATGATTATCTACTACGAAAGATATGTAGTGATTCAAACAGGTATTGCTAAAGGACCAGAAGGTGAAGAATTAAAAAGATTAGACTTTTTAACAGAAGAAGAATATTTAAATATTTTAGATACTCTTCCAATGGAAAATCAATATCTTGATGATAATGACCCAAATAAATTCATCGCTAAAATGGGTGCTGAATGTATTATGGACTTATTAGCTCGTATAGATTTAGAAACATTATCTTACGAATTAAGACATGCTGCTAACACAGAAACGTCTAAACAACGTAAGACTGAAGCTTTAAAACGTCTTGTAATTGTAGAAGCGTTTAGAGAATCAAACAAGAACAGAGAAAATCTTCCTCAATGGATGATTTTAAAAGCAATTCCGGTTATACCACCAGAATTACGTCCTCTTGTGCCTCTTGATGGTGGTCGTTTCGCAACTTCAGATTTAAATGATTTATACAGAAGAGTAATCATCCGTAACAATCGTTTAAAAAGACTTATGGAAATTAAAGCTCCAGAAGTTATCTTAAGAAACGAAAAACGTATGTTACAAGAATCAGTAGATTCATTATTTGATAACACACGTAAAGCTTCAGCTGTAAAAACTGAATCTAACAGACCTTTAAAATCTTTATCTGATTCCTTAAAAGGTAAACAAGGTCGTTTCCGTCAAAACTTACTTGGTAAGCGTGTGGATTATTCTGCTCGTTCGGTAATTGTTGTTGGACCAGAATTAAAATTATTTGAATGTGGATTGCCAAAAGATATGGCAGCTGAATTATACAAACCTTTCGTTATCCGTAAATTGATAGAAAGAGGAATCGTTAAAACAGTAAAATCTGCAAAGAAAATTATAGATAAAAAAGAACCAGTTGTTTGGGATATCTTAGAAAATGTAATTAAAGGTCACCCGGTTATGCTTAACCGTGCTCCTACATTGCACAGACTTGGTATTCAGGCATTCCAACCAAAATTAATTGAAGGAAAAGCAATTCAGTTACACCCATTAGTGTGTACTGCCTTCAATGCCGATTTTGATGGTGACCAGATGGCTGTTCATTTACCATTAGGACCAGAAGCTATTTTAGAATGTCAATTGTTAATGTTGGCTTCTCATAATATCTTGAATCCTGCAAATGGTGCTCCAATTACTGTACCTTCTCAGGACATGGTACTTGGTTTATATTATATGACAAAAGAGCGTATTTCTACTCCAGAAGTAAAAATTAAAGGAGAAGGATTAACATTCTATTCAGCAGAAGAAGTAAATATTGCTTTAAATGAAGAGAAACTTGACTTAAATGCAAGAGTTAAGATTAGAGCAAAAGACTTTAATGAAGAAGGAGAATTAGTTTATAAAATAATTCAAACTACCGCAGGTAGAGTTTTATTTAATGAAGTTGTTCCAGAAGCTGCAGGTTATGTAAATGAGGTTTTAACTAAAAAATCTTTAAGGGATATTATTGGTCAAATTCTTAATGCAACAAATGTTCCAGTAACAGCTGCATTCTTAGATAATATCAAAAATATGGGGTATAAATTCGCATTTAGAGGAGGTTTGTCTTTCTCTTTAGGTGATATTAGAATTCCTGAACAAAAAGGACAATTAATTGCTGATGCTCGTGTTCAAGTGGATGCGATTTCAGTAAACTATAACATGGGTCTTATTACCAATAACGAACGTTACAACCAAGTTATTGATATCTGGACTTCTGCAAATGCTCAATTAACAGAGCTGGCAATGAAAAACATTAGAGAAGACCAACAAGGTTTTAACTCTGTGTATATGATGCTTGATTCTGGAGCAAGGGGTTCTAAAGAACAAATTCGTCAGTTAACTGGTATGCGTGGTTTGATGGCTAAGCCTAAAAAATCAACTGCTGGTGGTGGTGAAATTATAGAAAATCCAATTCTTTCTAACTTTAAGGAAGGTCTTTCTATTCTTGAGTATTTTATTTCTACTCACGGTGCGCGTAAAGGTCTTGCGGATACTGCTCTTAAAACTGCCGATGCAGGTTATTTAACACGTAGATTACATGATGTATCTCAAGATGTTATTGTTAACTCTGTTGATTGTGGAACATTAAGAGGAATTGAGGTTTCTCCTTTAAAGAAAAATGAGGAAATTGTTGAAACTTTAGGCGATAGAATTTTAGGACGTGTTGCATTACAAGATGTAATCGATCCCTTAACAACTAATGTTATTGTTCATGCTGGTGAAGAAATTGTTGCTTCTCATGTGAAGAAAATTGAAGAATCACCAATTGAAAGTGTTGAAGTTCGTTCGCCATTAACTTGTGAAGCTAAAAAAGGAATCTGTGCTAAATGTTACGGAAGAAACTTAGCCACTGGTAAAATGACGCAAAGAGGTGAAGCAGTTGGAGTTATTGCTGCTCAATCTATTGGAGAACCAGGAACGCAGTTAACACTTCGTACATTCCACGTTGGTGGAGTTGCGGGTGGACTTTCTGAAGAATCAAATATCTTAACTAAGTTTGCAGGTCGTTTAGAATTAGATGATTTAAAAACAGTTAAAGGTGAAGATGCTGAAGGAAATCCAATTGATATTGTGATTTCTCGTTCTACAGAACTTAAATTAATTGAACCTAAAACAGGTATTTTATTAAATACACACAATATTCCTTATGGATCTACTATCTATGTTAAAGATGGTGATGTAGTGGATAAAGGAACAGTTATTTGTAAATGGGATCCATATAATGGAGTTATAATTTCAGAATTTACAGGTAAAGTTGAATACGAAGATATCGAACAAGGACATTCGTTCATGGTTGAAGTCGATGAACAAACTGGTTTCCAAGAAAAAGTAATTTCTGATTCAAGAAGTAAAAAATTAATTCCTACTTTATTGATTTATGCTAAAGATGGTGAATTAGTTCGTTCTTATAACTTACCAGTTGGAGCTCACCTTATGGTAGATAACGGAGAGAAAATTAAAGCAGGAAAAATTCTTGTAAAAATTCCTCGTCGTTCTTCTAAATCAAGTGATATTACAGGAGGTTTACCAAGAATTACTGAGTTGTTAGAAGCTCGTAATCCTTCAAATCCAGCTGTAGTGTCTGAGATTGACGGTGTAGTTACATTCGGAAAAATCAAAAGAGGAAATAGAGAAATTGCTATTGAATCTAAATTTGGTGAAGTGAAGAAATATTTAGTTAAACTTAATAATCAGATTCTAGTTCAAGAAAATGACTTTGTTAAAGCAGGTACTTCTCTTTCTGACGGAGCAATTACTCCAGAAGATATTTTAAGAATTAAAGGACCAGCTGCTGTTCAACAGTATTTGGTTAATGAAATTCAAGAAGTATATCGTCTT
>NZ_CAXBFR010000143.1:0-6879 GCF_963975005.1 uncultured Flavobacterium sp. | reverse complement strand
GAGTTTGCCATTACTGCAAATGATAAAATGATACAAGATGCTGAAAAAGAAGCAGGAAAATAGGTTACTATTTTATTAAAAAATATTTAGAGACTACTTCAAATGAAGTAGTCTTTTTTTTTGAAAGAACTTTAACAAAAATTTGTTTAATTTATTCCGAAATAAGTTAAACGTTTTTTGTAAATTTATATCGTAATAAATAATACAATTATGGCAGTCAAAAAAACTACAACCAAAAAGAAAAAAATAGATGACAACACGCTTGTAAGTCTATATATGGATAGTGTTTTATCTAATAATGCTGAACCTAAAAATGTATACTTGTTTTGTAAAGAAAATGAAATTGAGGAAACTGATTTCTATAATTTTTATGGATCAATTGATGCTTTAAAAGAAGATATTTGGATTAAGTTCTACGAAAATACAGCTTCTAACTTAACAAAAGATGAGAATTTCGCTTCTTATTCAAACAGAAATAAGTTGTTGTCTCTATATTTTACTATGTTTGAAGTACTAACTTTAAACAGAAGTTATGTGCATTATACTTTAAAAGAAAATAAAGAGGGTTTAAAAACTTTGAAACAATTAAAAGGGTTGAGAACACATTTCAAATCATTTATTAATCAAATTATTGATGAGAATGAAGAGGCTAAAAATGAGCAAATTCAAAGAATTACTAAGCCATTATTTGCAGAAGGTGCTTGGATTCAATTTTTGTTTTTACTTAAATTTTGGTTAGACGATACCTCCAAAGGATTTGAGAAAACGGATATTATGATTGAAAAATCAGTAAAAGCTGTTTTAGATGTTCTAGACACAACGCCACTTGAAAGTTTGATAGATCTAGGAAAATTCATTTGGAAAGAAAGATTTAATTAAAAACGAGATTTGTGTTAAGGATAGAAATGGCATCCTCCCAACATGATTAGGATATAGAATAAATATTCTGACCTATAGGGTAACGTTAAAAGAATGCAGATTTACTATAAATTAGAAAAGATGCTGAAAGAAGTTCAGCATAAAAAGATATGAAAACATTAGACAAAATTCCGACTAACAAAATTGAACGTGCTGGACAACTGGTAAAAACCGGTTTTAAAGTTGGTGGAAATTATTTAGCTTACTATGGTGAAAAGATGGTAAATCCGTCTTTAAACAAAGACAAGCTGAATGAAAACAATGCGGAAGATATTTATGATGGTTTAAAAAACTTAAAAGGAAGTGCTTTAAAAGTAGCACAAATGTTAAGTATGGAAAAGAACATTATGCCTCGAGCTTATGTAGAGAAATTCTCCTTAGCTCAATTTTCTGTTCCTCCTTTATCGGCTCCTTTGGTTAGAAAAACGTTTAAAAAATATTTGAATAAATTTCCAGAAGAGGTTTTTGATACATTTTCTGAAAATTCAGTAAATGCTGCAAGTATTGGTCAAGTACATAAGGCTACGAAAGACGGAAAAGAATTGGCTGTTAAAATTCAATATCCTGGTGTAGCTGATAGTATTGGTTCTGATTTAGCCATTGTGAAGCCTTTTGCGATTAAGATGTTTAATTTGCAAGGAAAAGATTCGGAAAAATATTTCAAGGAAGTGGAATATAAATTAATGGAAGAAACGGATTATAATTTGGAATTGCGTCAAGGAAATGAGATTTCGAAAGCGTGTGCTCAAATTGAAAATTTACGTTTCCCAAAATATTATGAAGCACTTTCTTCTGAAAAAATAATTACAATGGATTGGATGAATGGTGAACATTTATCTGAATTTACAGCACATAATACGGATAGAGAATTAGGAGATAGATTAGGTCAAGCTTTATGGGATTTTTACATGTATCAAATTCATAAATTGAGACAAGTACATGCTGATCCACATCCAGGAAATTTTTTGGTGGATAAAGAAGGAAATTTAATTGCCATTGACTTTGGTTGTATAAAACAAGTTCCGGAAGGTTTTTATGTGCCTTATTTTCAATTAGCTCAACCAGAAGTAATTGATAATCCAACTCTTTTCAATGAGAAATTATACGAATTAGAAATTCTTAGAGAAGATGATTCTCCAAAAGAAATTGAATATTTTACAGCTTTATTTCACCGTTTATTGAGTTTGTTTACAAAACCATTTCATGGTGATTCTTTTGATTTTTCTGATACAGAATTTTTTGGACAAATCGCAGCAATGGGTGAAGATTTTTCTAAAGACACACAATTAAGAAAAATGAACGGTAATAGAGGCTCAAAACATTTTTTATATATTAACAGAACATTTTTTGGGTTGTATAATTTACTTAATGATTTAAAAGCGAGAGTTGATACAAAACAGTACGAAAAATACAATTAGTTTTTAGTTTGTTTGTTGAAAAGAGCATTACTTTAAAAAGAGTAGTGCTCTTTTTTTATTTAATTGTAAATTTGTATTTTTAAAATTAGCTATGCTTTCGATTCAAAATATTTCGTTTTCTTATTTAAAACAAAAAACTATTCCAACCTTTTCTTATGAATTACATGAAGGAAAAAATCTGGCTATTATTGGTGAAAGTGGTTGTGGAAAAAGTACGTTGTTAAAACTTATTTATGGTTTACATGATTTAGATAAAGGTCAGATTTTTTGGAAAGACGAAGAAGTTTTAGGTCCAAAACATCATTTAGTTCCAGGAATGGATTTTATGAAATATTTGGCTCAAGATTTTGATTTGATGCCTTTTATAACTGTTGCTGAAAATGTTGGAAAGTATTTGTCAAATATTGATAAAGAAAAAAAACAAAATCGAATTCTAGAATTACTCGAAATTGTTGAAATGACAGAAGTTGCCAATGTAAAAGCTAAATTTTTAAGTGGCGGACAAATGCAAAGAGTAGCTTTGGCCAGAGTTTTAGCTTTAGAACCTGAAGTTTTATTACTAGACGAACCTTTTAGTCACATAGATAATTTTAGAAAAAATAGTTTACGAAGAAGTCTTTTTAAATACCTGAAAGAACATAATATTACAACAATAATTGCTTCTCACGATGAAAACGATTATTTGCCTTTTGTAGATGAAATAATTGTGATAAAAGACGGAAAACAAATTGCAAATGCTTCTCCCGAAGAGTTAATTGCAAATCCACCTAATTATTATGTAGCTTCACTTTTTGATGATGTTAATGAAGTTAAGGCTAGTTATTTTGACGATAATTCAACTGAAACTTTATTAATTTATCCAAATCAATTGCAAGTTGTTGCAAGTTCTAAATTGAAAGTAACTATATCTCAAAATTACTTTAAAGGAAGTCATTATTTAATTGAAGCTATTTATGATGATGGAAAGTTGTTTTTCAAAAATAGTGACGCTATTGAAATTGGGAATGAAGTATGTTTAAAGAAAAAATAAATGAAAAATAAATTACCTTATTTTGTTATAATTGCAAGTTCATTATTACTGATTTTTAATTTGTACAATTATGTTTTCAATGGTGATGATAAAGGATTCTATTTAAGAATTATTTCTAATATTGTATTAATTGTTGCAATGGTTATTTCAATTAGACATAGAAATAAACAGAGTCAAAATTAATCTTTAAAATTAATTTCAACATTCAATTTTCCTATTTTTTTATTTAAAACTCCTTGGTATGAATGACTTTTTATGTTATTTGATTTAACATACAATTCACCATAATCAGATTTTACTAATTTATTTTTTAAAATATAAGCTTCTAAATCTACTTTTTCAGTGTCAATTAGAAATGTGGCTTTTTTAGTTTTTGTTATCTCATCATAAATACATTCAGTATTTTTTATGCTTGGTATATTGATTCCAGTTCGTAATTCGATATTGTCAATATTAAACTGTTCACAAGAGCAACTGTTGTAAATCATTTTACTAACTCCATAAAATCCAAAACTGACTAAAGTTAACAATAGTGCTATTCCAGAAAGTATAAAGATAATTTTTTTCATTGCTTTGTTTTAAAATTAACGATTTTATCTAAATTTTATTGCCAAAAAAAATCCCCAATTTTTCAATTGAGGATTTCTAAATTCTTATTTCTTATTTCTAAATTCTAAATTCTAAATTTTTACACTAAAACCCATTCACCAGAAGTAAGCATGCTTTCTGCTTTTTTGAACTTCATAGTTTCCGTTTTACCACTCATTACATGCTTTATAGTAACAGTGTCATTACGATTGATTTTTGGTGTGTCTCTAACTATAGTTTCAGTAACTTGTCTTTGTTGACTTGCATTTTGACCAGCTTGTCTATTGGCATCAGCTGAATTATTAATTTCAGTTGATTCTTTACTTTCTGTATAGTTTTCTTGTTGACGCTCTTGTTTAGCTTCTTGAATATCATTTGGATTTTGAGAAGGTAAATCACCTTTAAATAAGAATGAAATTACTTCTTTATTCACATTATCAATCATTTTTTTAAACAATTTGAAAGCTTCAAATTTGTAAATTAATAAAGGATCTTTTTGCTCATGAACCGCTAACTGAACCGAAGTTTTCATTTCGTCCATTTTACGTAAATGTTTTTTCCAAGCTTCATCAACAATAGCTAAAGTAATGTTCTTTTCAAAATCACCAACTAACGACTTACCTTGAGTAGCATAAGCTTTTTCAAGATTTGTAACTACGTTTAAAGATTTAATTCCATCTGTAAAAGGAACCACAATTCTTTCGTATTTTCCGTTATTGTTTTCGTACACATTTTTAATTACTGGAAAAGCTTCTTCTGCATTGCGAATTACTTTTTCTTCGTAATGTGCTAAAACAGCTTTATATGTTTTTCCGGTAACTTCCATTTCTGAAAGTTTGTTGAATTCACTTTCTGTAATTGGAGCAGTTACTGAAAAATAACGAATCAATTCAAATTCATAATTTTTAAAGTCACCAGCACCTTTATTTTCTTGAACGATAAGTTCGCAAGTGTCATACATCATATTCGCGATATCGACCTTTAAACGTTCTCCATGTAAAGCGTGACGTCTTCTTTTGTATACAACTTCTCTTTGAGCGTTCATTACGTCATCATATTCTAGTAAACGTTTACGAACTCCAAAAGCGTTTTCTTCAACTTTTTTCTGAGCTCTTTCAATAGATTTGGTCATCATCGAATGCTGAATCACTTCACCTTCTTGTAATCCCATTCTATCCATTACTTTGGCTACTTTTTCAGAACCAAATAAACGCATTAAGTTATCTTCAAGAGAAACATAGAACTGAGAACTACCAACATCTCCTTGACGACCAGCACGACCACGTAACTGACGGTCAACACGACGAGAATCATGACGTTCTGTACCAACGATTGCTAAACCACCTGCTTTTTTAACTTCAGGAGATAATTTAATATCCGTTCCACGACCAGCCATGTTTGTTGCAATTGTTACAACACCAGGATTTCCTGCTTCAGCAACAATTACTGCTTCGTTTTTGTGTTGTTTTGCATTCAATACATTGTGTTGAATACCACGCATTTTTAGCATTCGACTTAATAATTCTGAAATTTCAACAGAAGTTGTTCCAATCAATACTGGACGACCAGAGTTTGATAATTTAACAACATCTTCAATAACAGCGTTGAATTTTTCACGAACTGTTCTATAAATCAAATCTTCTTTATCATTACGAGCAATAGGTTTGTTTGTTGGAATTTCAACAACATCTAATTTGTAGATTTCCCATAATTCACCAGCTTCAGTTACAGCAGTACCAGTCATACCAGCTAATTTGCTGTACATTCTGAAGTAATTTTGTAAAGTAACCGTTGCAAATGTTTGCGTTGCAGCTTCAATCTTTACGTTTTCTTTAGCTTCAATCGCTTGGTGTAATCCGTCAGAATAACGACGACCATCCATAATACGACCAGTTTGCTCATCAACAATCATTACTTTGTTGTCCATTACAACATATTCAGTATCCTTTTCAAATAAAGAGTATGCTTTAAGCAATTGTGTTAATGTATGAATACGTTCTGATTTGATTGAAAAGTCTTTGAATAATGCATCTTTTCTTTCAGCTTCTTCTTCTTTTTCAAGATTAGCTTTTTCGATTTTGTGAATTTCAGTTCCAATATCTGGTAAAACGAAGAAACTTGAATCTGTATCTTGTGATAAAAATTGAACTCCATTATCGGTTAATTCAACTTGATTGTTTTTTTCTTCAATTACAAAATATAATGCTTCATCAACTTTTGGCATCTCACGATTGTTGTCTGCCATATATTGATTTTCTGTTTTTTGAAGTAATTGTTTAATTCCTTCTTCCGACAAAAATTTGATTAATGCTTTACTTTTTGGTAAGGCTCTATATGATCTCAATAATTGAAAACCACCATCTTTAGTGTTTCCTTCTTTGATTAATTTTTTAGCTTCTGTTAAAAATCCTGTTGCCAATTGTCTTTGTAAACTAACTAGGTTTTCGACTTTAGGTTTTAATTCACTAAATTCTTGTCTGTCTCCTTGTGGAACTGGGCCAGATATAATTAAAGGTGTACGAGCATCATCTACTAAAACCGAGTCAACTTCATCTACAATTGCATAATTGTGTTTGCGTTGTACTAAATCTTCTGGAGCATGAGCCATATTATCACGTAAATAATCGAAACCAAATTCGTTATTTGTTCCGTATGTAATATCTGCGTTGTATGCTTTTCTTCTTTGTGGTGAGTTTGGTTGATGGTTATCAATACAATCAACAGTCATTCCGTGAAATTCAAATAAAGGAGCTTTCCAAGTACTATCTCTTCGTGCTAAATAATCATTTACTGTTACAAGATGAACACCATTTCCAGTTAAGGCATTTAAATACAAAGGAAGTGTTGCTACCAATGTTTTACCTTCACCTGTTTGCATTTCGGCAATTTTACCTTGATGTAAAACCACACCACCAATTAACTGCA
>NZ_CAXBFR010000142.1:0-6895 GCF_963975005.1 uncultured Flavobacterium sp. | reverse complement strand
AAAAGTCATTAAATGGAAAACATTGTTAACCATTGCTACCATTACAGGTGTTGGATATTTAATATGGTACAATTGGTTTAAGGATAAGGATGTTAATGTTGAATGTCCTGAAGGTATGGTAAAAGACGAAAAAACTGGAGAATGTGTTAAAGGTGGTGGTGATTTAATTGACCCTAATGATCCGGACGTTATAAATGAATTGGATCCATCTAAATTTATTGAATGTGCTGATATTTATAAGTTTGGGTGTAAGTCGAAGGATGGAAGTATTTCTAAAATACAAGATTGTTTGGGAATTAAAGTCACAGGATTATTTGGAAAACCAACTGAAGATGCATTATATAACAAAATAAACAAAAGAACATTTACAAAAGATGATATTAGTCGTATTTGTAGACGGAACCCACTTAACCTATCAAGAATTTAAAATAAAAAAACCACCCCATCCAAATTACCATCCAACTTATAAAATATTTAAGCACCATGAACTAATTGAATACCTTCAAAACAAAGAATTGTTATCGGGTGCTGGAATGATAATAACTGAATTAGGCGATAAGTTTATGCTTATAAAGTGGGAACGCTTTAAGGATTAACTATACCGCTTAACATATATATATATCATAATTTTTTTCATTAACAAAATTTTAGACTTTGGTCAAGCGAAAACAAAAAACTAACCAAACTAAAAATTATGAAAAAATTATCCATTTTAGCTTTATTTTTATTAACAACCATGGCTTTCTCCCAAGGCTCACCTGATTATGCTGGAGGTTTAAAAGTCAATATTAATGAAGATGGTTCTAAATATTTTAGAATTATTTCTTGGGCTCAGGTGCAAGCTCAATATAATGATGATGTCCCGGTTACAGATAGTAAATTAAACTTTAATTTACGAAGAGCACGTGTTTTAATGTATGCTCAAATCAACAAGAACTTTTTAATCTTAACTCACTTTGGGTTAAATAGCTTAAATGCGAATAATCTTTCTCCAACTGGTAAAGGTGAATCGTCACAATTGTTTTTTCATGATGTATGGGCACAATATAGCGTAGGAAAAGATCACGCTGTTGGTGGTGGTTTGCATTATTGGAACGGAATTTCTCGTTTAAATAATCAAAGTACTTTGAATATTATGACTTTAGATAATCAACGTCAAGCATGGGCTACGTTAGGATTAACTGATCAGTTCGCAAGACATATTGGTTTTTATGCAAAAGGAGCTATTGATAAATTGCAATATAGAGTTTCTATAAATGAAGCTATGACTAATAATTTACAAGCTACAACTGTACCCGTAAATGGTGGTGCTGCAACTTATACAGGTCGAAGATTATTAGGTTCAAGAGATGCTGGAAAAAACTTTGCTGGTTATTTTGAATATGCTTTTAAAGATAGTGAAAGTAACTTTTTGCCTTACAAGGTGGGAACCTATTTAGGGACTAAAAAAGTATTTAATGTTGGTGCTGGTTTCTTTGTTCATCCAAGTGGTTCTGTAGTTGCAGATGCTTCTGGAAACTTAAGCGGTCAAGATGTGAAAATATTAGCTGCTGATGTTTTCTATGATGTTCCTATGGGTTCAAATGGCGGAGCATTAACAGCTTATGCTTTATTTCAAAATAATGATTATGGAAAAGACTTTACTTTAGGAACAACTTATGAAACAGGAACTTTATTACATGGACATTTAGGTTATGTAGTTCCTTCTAAAAGTACTACTAAAATACAACCTTATTTGTCTTATGATGCAAGAAAAATTGATGCCTTAAATGATAATGCCAATCAAATTGGTGTTGGTTCAAACTTCTATTTTAGCGGTCATAATTCTAAATTAACCTTAGAGTATCAATCTCTTAAATATGCTTCAAACAAAGCAGTTAATACAATCACACTTCAAGCAATGATTTACCTATAAAATAACTATTAACAAACACTATTATGAGCGATAAACAAAAACACGCAACAGCCTATTGGAAGGAAAATTTAAAATACCTTTTAATCTTATTAAGTATTTGGTTTGCGGTTTCTTATGGAGCCGGAATCTTATTCAAAGACGTTTTAAATGAAATCAAAATTGGTGGGTTTCCATTAGGGTTTTGGTTTGCCCAACAAGGGTCAATCTATGTATTTGTCGTATTGATTTTTGTCTATGTACGATTAATGAACAAATTAGATAAGAAATACGGATTTGACGAATAATTAATTTAACAAACTAAACAAAAAATATCATGGATGTACTTACTTGGACCTACATAATCGTAGGAATTACATTTGCTCTTTATATCGGAATTTCAATATGGGCTCGTGCTGGATCCACAAAAGAATTTTATGTTGCTGGTGGAGGAATTTCTCCTTTAGCTAACGGAATGGCAACAGCTGCCGATTGGATGTCTGCTGCTTCTTTTATTTCAATGGCTGGAATTATTTCCTTTGCAGGATATGATGGTGCAGTTTACTTGATGGGTTGGACTGGTGGATACGTTCTTTTAGCTTTATTATTAGCACCTTACTTAAGAAAATTTGGTAAATTTACAGTACCAGATTTTATAGGGGAAAGATATTATTCAAATACAGCAAGAACTGTAGCTGTTTTTTTGTGCCTTAATTATTTCATTTACTTATGTTGCAGGACAAATGCGTGGTGTGGGACTTGTGTTTTCAAGATTCTTAGAAGTTGATATTAATACAGGTGTAGTAATTGGAATGATTATTGTTCTTTTTTACGCTGTATTAGGAGGTATGAAAGGTATTACGTATACGCAAGTTGCGCAATACTGTGTTTTGATTTTTGCTTTTATGGTTCCTGCTATTTTTATTTCTATTCAAATGACAGGAAATGTAATTCCGCAATTAGGAATGGGTTCAACAGTTGTTGGTGAAGGAAATGTTTATTTATTAGATAAATTAAACGGTCTTTCGACAGAATTAGGTTTTGCTGAATACACAAGTGGTTCAAAATCTATGATTGATGTATTTGCAATCACATTAGCTTTAATGGTTGGAACGGCAGGTTTACCTCACGTAATTGTTCGTTTCTTTACCGTAAAAAAAGTTAAAGATGCTCGTAAATCAGCAGGTTGGGCTTTATTATTAATCGCTATTTTATATACAACTGCTCCAGCTGTTTCTGTATTTGCTAAAACAAATTTAATTGAAACTGTTAGCAATAAAGAATACGCAACTATGCCAGTTTGGTTTACCAATTGGGAAAAAACAGGTTTATTAAAATTTGAAGATAAAAATGGAGACGGAAAAATTCAATATTATAACGATAAATCTAAAAACGAAGAATTCTTAGCTGCTCAAGCTGCAAAAGGGTTTAAAGGATCTGAATTGACGATTGATAATGATATCATGGTTTTAGCTAATCCTGAAATTGCACAATTGCCAAACTGGGTTATTGCTTTAGTTGCTGCTGGAGCTTTAGCTGCTGCTTTATCAACTGCTGCTGGATTGTTATTGGTAATTTCTTCATCTGTTTCTCATGATTTAATCAAGAAAATGATTAATCCAAATATTTCTGAAAAAGGAGAACTTTGGGCTGCACGTGGTGCTGCAGCTGTAGCTGTAGTAATTGCAGGATATTTTGGAATTAATCCTCCAGGATTTGTAGCTGCTGTTGTTGCATTAGCATTCGGTTTAGCAGCAGCATCATTCTTCCCAGCTATTATTTTAGGAATTTTTCACAAAAAAATGAATAAAGAAGGAGCTGTTGCAGGAATGGTAGTTGGACTTTTATTAATGCTTTTCTATATGCTAAAATTCAAATTTGGATTATTTGATGGAGGAAAAGAAGCTGTTGATGGACTAAAAGCTAGTTGGTGGTTTGGAATTTCTCCAGAAGGATTTGGTACTATTGCCATGATTGTTAACTTTATAGTTGCCTTTGTAGTTAATAGTTTTACACCAGCTCCACCACAACACGTTCAAGATATTGTAGAAAATATCAGAATTCCATCAGGTGCAGGTGAAGCAACTGGACATTAAAATTAGTTTATTGGTTTTAACTAAATTAATCCCTACTCTTGTATTTTTAGAGTAGGGATTTTTTAATAATTTCATTCAAAAATTATAAAATTATCAATATATTTACTTACACGTAAAAAGTACATGTTTTCTTCAAAATGAAAAAAAGACACCAACAAAAATTAATTGTATTAAGTATTGGATTACTAATTGCTTTTAATATTCCCATTCTATTATTGTTTGACAGTTCTGCTCCTCTTTTTGGTTTTCCAGTTATTTATATTTACATTTTTTCATTATGGATAATTTCAATATTAGTTTCATTGTTAGTAGTAAATCGTTATTATGAGTAGTATTGTTCTAATAATTATTTTGTTAATTTATTTAGGATTCTTATTTTTTATTGCCCATTGGGCAGAAAAAAAAGGAAATATTAAATGGACTAATAATTCCTATATTTATTCTTTATCATTAGCTGTTTATTGTACCGCTTGGACTTATTATGGAAGTATTGGTGTTGCCGCTAATTCAGGTTTAGGTTTTTTACCCATTTATGTTGGACCCATAATAATCATTCCAGCTTGGATAATTATTCTTAGAAAAATAATTAAAATTTCAAGAGTGAATAAAATTGCCAGTATTGCTGATTTTATTTCTCTTCGTTATGGCAATAGTCGTTTTTTAGGAGCTATTGTTACTTTAGTTAGTATTTTCGGAATCTTACCCTACATTGCTCTTCAGTTAAAAGCTATTTCTGAAACTTTTCACATTGTTACTAATACAAGTTCTAGTTCTCTAATTTTTAATGATACTACAACTTATGTTGCTATTGCATTAGCCTTATTTGCTTCTTATTATGGTACCAGATATGTTGATGCATCAGAAAAACGTAAAGGAATTGTTACTGCTGTAGCCATAGAAAGTGTTTTGAAATTAGTCTTTTTTGTGATGATTGGCGTTTATGTAACTTTTTTTGTTTTTGATGGTTTTGATGATATTTATAATCAAGCATCGCAACTAATAAAATTTAAAGAAAAAAATACTATTGGTGGTTTGACTCAAGGTATTAATTGGTTCTTTTTATGCATGGTTTCACTATTTGCTATTTTTTTATTGCCAAGACAATTTCACATGTCAGTTGTAGAAAACAATAGAGAAAAACACATTAAAACAGCTATTTGGTTATTTCCATTGTATTTGTTGATTTTTAATTTATTTGTGTATCCCATTGCTTGGGGTGGAAATGTACTTTTTGAAGGAACAGCTGTTAATGCCGATACTTACTCTTTATTGATTCCTCAGTTATTTAACAATGAATGGATGACTGTTTTGGTTTTTTTAGGTGGCTTTTCAGCAGCAATTTCAATGATTGTTGTTTCTAGCATTAGTTTAGCTACAATGCTGAGTAACAACTTATTAATTCCTTACACTTTTTTAGGCAAATTAAACACGGAAGTACAGATTATTAATAATAAGAAAATTGTAAACATTAGAAAAATCGCAATTTTTTCACTGATTATTACTGCTTATTTTATTTATAGGTTCTTTGCTTTAGATTATAGTTTGGTTTCTATTGGACTAATTGCTTTTGTTGTTATTGCTCAATTGGCACCAGCTTTCTTTGGAGCTATTTTTTGGAGAAGAGGTTCAAGATTAGGAGCCATTTGGTCTATCATAATTGGTTTTTCTATTTGTTTGTACACTTTACTAATTCCTTATGCTATTGGAATTACGAGTTCTTCAAGTACGTTTGTAAATGAAGGATTGTTTCAAATAGAATTGTTAAAACCTTTCCAATTGTTTGGATTGGATTATTTAGAACCTGTTCCTCATGCCTTATTTTGGAGTTTACTTTTTAATACGTTCCTGTATTTTGCAATTTCTGTAAGTTTTAAAGGAAATTATAGAGAAAGAAATTATGCAGAAATGTATGTAGATATTGATAAATACAGTACCAATCACGAAAATGCCTTTGTTTGGAAAGGAACAGCTTACACAAGTGATATTAAGAAAGTGCTAATTCGCTTTTTAGGTGAAGATCGAACAAAACGAGCCATGCATATTTTCAACACTAAATATAATGTAGCTTCAGATCAAGAGTTAGCTGATGCAAGGTTGGTCAAATTTGCAGAAAACCTTTTAACAGGTCATATTGGAACAGCTTCTGCTCGAATATTAATTTCAAGTGTAGTAAAAGAAGAAAAGGTCACATTACCAGAAGTATTGAAAATTCTAGAAGAATCTAAAGAAAATATAATTATCAATAAAAAGTTGACTGAAACCTCTAATGAATTGAAAAAGATTTCTTCCCAACTTAAAAATGCAAATGATAATTTAGTCATCAAAGACAAACAAAAAGACGAATTTTTGGATACTGTCACACACGAATTAAGAACTCCAATTACAGCCATTCGTGCAGCCAGTGAAATTTTACACGATGATGATGAAATTCCGGAAGGGCTAAAAAAGCAATTTCTACAAAATATTATTTCAGAATCGGATAGATTGAATCGTTTAATTGATAAAATCCTGGATTTAGAAAAATTTGAAACAGGAAAGCAAACCATTCATCCAAATCATAATAATTTAGTACAAACCATTAAAAATTCTATTGAACCTTTACAACACTTGATTAAAAACAAAGCCATTCATGTAACTATTATTAGTAATGAAAAAGTTTATTGTTCTTATGATGAAGATAGAATAGTACAAGTAATAACGAATTTATTATCGAATGCAATCAAATTTTGTCCAGATATAAATGGAAAAATCACCATTCAATGTGAAATTGAAAATAATTTTGTAAAAACTTCCGTTATAGATAATGGAAAAGGAATTGATGTAAATGATTTTGAAACCATTTTTGATAAATTTTATCAATCACGGGACCAAAATGTAAAGAAACCAATTGGTAGCGGCCTAGGACTTG
>NZ_CAXBFR010000141.1:0-6900 GCF_963975005.1 uncultured Flavobacterium sp. | reverse complement strand
CGTCTGTTATATAAACTGTTGCATTAGTTTCAAAAGTTGGATCTTTTTCTTCTAATTGAAAAGTTCGAGTAATTTTTATTTCTTGTTTTTTTAATTCATTTGTAACAGTAGCTTCTATAACTAATACATCTTCAAAAGTATTATTTTGAATAGCATAAGGTTCTGTACAACTTGTAAAAATTGTAAAAAGACCTAATGTTATGTAAGTTACAAATTTCTTCACTTCTTAAAATTTAAAATTATAAGTAATAGTTGGAATTGGAATAGCGAATATAGATGTTTTGTAAGCTTTAATTTTTCCGTCATCCGTTACAAAAAACACTGAATATGGATTGTTTCTTCCTAAAACATTATAAATTGATATGTTCCAAAAACTATGCGCTAATTTTTTTAATTTATGATTTCCTTCAATATTAAAGCCAATATCCATTCTATAATAATCTGGAATTCTAAATTTGTTTCTATCACTATACAAAGTATAATTTGCATTTCCATATTGGTATGATCCAACAGGATATGTAATTGGTCTACCCGTTTGATAAATGAAGTTAGCAGAAAAGCTATATCGTTTAGTAAATCTATAGTTTAAAATGGCACTAAAATCATGAGGCTTGTCATAATTCGCTGCAAAATATTCACCATTGTTTACTTTTTGCTCATTAAATAGGCCGTCTAATTTTATAAAAGTTCTAGAATAAGTGTATCCAAGCCAACCGTTTAATCTTCCAGATTGTTTTTTAAGTAAAAACTCTATACCATAAGCTTTTCCTTCTCCTTGCAGTAATTCTGTTTCTACATTGGTGTTTAATACTAACTCAGCACCAACTTTGTAATCTAGAATGTTATTTAGTTTTTTATAATATCCTTCAACACTTAATTCATAAATGTTATTTTTAAAGTTTTTGTATAAACCTAAAGAATACTGTGATGCAGATTGTGGTTTGACATTTAAATCAGAAGTTTTCCAAGTGTCTAAAGGAGATTGTGTTGTATTACTTGATAAAAGATGTAAATACTGGTAAGTTCTGTCATAACCACCTTTAATTGCCATGTCTTCTGAAAGTTTAAAACGAGCAGAAATACGAGGCTCAAATCCGCCATAAGTTTTTATGGTTTCATTGTTTTTAAAAGTCTTTGTTTCCACAATTGTAGCTTCACTAATTGGTAGGCCTTCTTCATAAATGTTTTGAGTAGCTTCACCTAAAGACACAAAATAAGAATATCTAGCCCCAATATTAACAGTTAGTTTGTCGTTAACTTTAATTTGATCGTTAATAAAAATACCCGATTCTAATCCTTTTTCCCTATCTACTCTTTTAGCAATTATTAAAGATTGATCTCCTAAGGGTCTAATTTCTCCAGGGTCTAATTTATAATGCTTGGTCGAAATTCCATAATTAAATTTATGAGTTTCACTCAAGTTAGTATTAAACTTTAATTGCAATTGTGAGTCATTAATTTTATAACCATATTTAAATGAGTTTGATAAACCATTATTATAATCTATGTCAAATTTATATTGACTGTTTGATAGATTTAAAGTATAATTTGTTTTGTCATTTACTTTATGTTTCCATTTAACAGTTGCTAATGTGTTATTGTAATGATAAATGGAATCGGATGATATGCTAAATTCATCATCACTATAATAAAGTGTAGTTTCAAGTTCGTTTTTATCGTTTATTATGTGATTGTATTTTGCAATTCCATCATAAAAAGAGGCTTTACTATTTTGTAGTTGAGAATCTTTTAAAGAACGTAAAATCCAACCAGAATAGGTTGCTCTTCCGCCAATTAAAAGACTAGATTTGTTTTTGACTATTGGTGTGCTTACTGTTATGTTTGATGTTACTGGGCCAATTCCTCCTTCTCCAGAAAGTTTTTCTAAATTTCCGTTTTTTGTTGAAATATCAAATACAGAAGATAATCTACCTCCAAATTGAGAAGGAATGCTTCCTTTGTAAATGTCAGCACTTTTTATGGTATAAGCGTTTATAGAAGAGAAAAAACCAAAAAAAGTGAGCTGGATTATATAAAACAGCATCATCTAATAAAAATAAATTTTGGTCTTCTTTCCCACCACGTACATTAAATCCGGAAGAACCTTCTCCCACACTTTTTATTCCGGGAATTACTGTAGCAACTTTTAGTATATCTCTTTCACCAAGAACCATTGGCACACTTTTAATTTCTTCTGATGTAATGGTTGTGACACCACTGGTTACACTGTTAATATTTTGTTTTTCTTTTCCAGTTAATATAATTTCATCAAGTTGGTTGATTTTTTCGGTTACTGAAAAATTCAAATTCCCATGATTATACATCATTACTTTTTTAAATTCACCTAAATAATTTAAAGAAACTATTTCAATTTCATTTAAGCCAGCAGGAACACTAATTGAATATTTTCCATTATCATCAGTAACAGCATTTTTTAATTTATCGGAAGTTCTTACTACAATGTTGGGAATCGGTTCTCCTGTTTTTTCGTTTTTTATAATTCCAGATAACACATACGAACTTTGCGAACTGTTTTTTGATTCTTTACCAATTAATACAATAGAACTGCTTTTTTTGTTTTGATATTGTTGATAAAATACTGGATCATTGTTGTTGTTAATTGTCTCAGTTTTTACTGTGGTTGTTGTAATGATAGTTTCGGGAATCTTGTCATAAATGATGCTGTTTTTAGTAAGAATGATTTTATTACTGTCAATAAAAAAGTTTAAATTTGTTTCTCTAAAGGTGTGTTTTATAATTTCATCTAAACTAGCATTTACATAATTTTTAGATATATTTATATTATTTTCAGTAATCCAATCGTCGTTATAAAAAAACTTATAATTTGTTTCTGATTCAATATATTTAATTACATCAGAAATTTTAGAATCTTTAAATTCAACAGTAAAAGTTGGCTCTTCTACTTGAGAAAAAACAACTTGGGATAGAACAAAAAAGAAGAGGATGAATATGTTTTTCATATTTTTTAATAAAAAATTATTGGCTAATGTTTTTAAATAAACTAGTAAAGAATAAGGTTTTGTTCTTCTTTTTTAATTCTGAATTATTTTTGTAATACTCATTAATCATTTTCTTTTTATCAGGAAATTCATTAATGACACTTTTTTTAGATGTTATTCTGTTGAATTTTTTGTCTTTGTACACTATAAATTCACTTTCGTCGCTAAATTCTACTAAAATGTTTTTGCCTATAAAAATTTCTCTTTTGCTTTTGGAGTGTTTTATATATAAGGATAAGGTGTTATTTTTTATTTTTTCTTCATAAAAGCCTTTTATAAAATCCTTATTTTCAGACTCGATCTTGTCTAGATTGACAAAATTTAATTCATTTATTTTAAATGAATTCACATTTGATTTAATTAAATTTATTCCTGTTTTTTCTGAATTACCAGAAGACCTGTAAACTAATTCGTCATTGTAAGCATCATATTTTAAGAATAAGTCATAATATATTTGTCCTAGATAATTTAAAGAACCTGCAATATATTTTTCACTACTGTAATAAATGTCTTTATTGTCATTAATTCTGTAGTTATTATAATGAAATAAGCCATTTGTTACTGCTAAGTTTTCTTTACCAATAATGCTGTCATATGTTATTAAATAGTCTTCTTTTTCTTGCGCAAATAAGCCCAAAAAAGAGGTTAATAATAAATTACTAAATAAAAGGACTAATTGTATAGATTTCATGAAATTAACTTTTTATAAATATATAAAAAATATTTACAAAAAACCCATATAATGTAAGATTTTACCGAAAAAACAAAAATTCCGTTTTAAAATAATTAAAACGGAATTTTTTATGAATTAAATAATAAAACTAACCTTGAGGGTTATTCTTTTTTCTCAATCGGTCTCTCTTCTCTAGGAGGTCTAGGTAAAAGAGCCTTTCTCGAAACTTTTTCTTTTCTTGTTTTTGGATCAACTCCAAAGTATTTTACCATAAATACATCACCCATGTTTACTACATCAGTAACGTTTTCAGTTCTTTCCCAAGCTAATTCAGATACGTGTAATAAAACTTCGTTTCCTGGTGCGTCTGTATATTCTACAACAGCTCCAAAATCTAACATTTTAATTACTTTTACTTCATAAGCTTCACCAACTGTTGGTTTAAAAATGATTGAATCAATTTTAGCCATAACCGCAGCAATTCCATCTGGGTCAGTTCCTAAGATTTCAACAATTCCTTCTTCTGTAAGTGGGTCTTCATTGATAACAATTGTACAACCAGTAACTTTTTGTAATTCTTGAATCACTTTTCCACCAGGTCCAATTAATGCTCCAATAAATGCATTTGGAATTCTTCTTGTAATAATTTTTGGAGAATGCGCTTTCACATCTACTCTTGGTTGAGCTAATGTTTCCGTTAATTTTCCTAAGATATGTAAACGTCCGTCACGAGCTTGAGCTAATGCAGCTTCCATAATCTCGTATTTCAAACCGTCAATTTTGATATCCATTTGACAAGCAGTAATTCCTTCAGAAGTTCCAGTTACTTTGAAATCCATATCTCCTAAATGATCTTCATCACCTAAAATGTCAGATAAAACAGCATAACGATCTCCATCCGTAATTAATCCCATTGCAATTCCAGAAACAGGACGAATCATTTGAACTCCAGCATCCATTAATGATAATGTTCCAGCACAAACTGTTGCCATAGAAGAAGAACCGTTTGATTCTAAAACTTCTGAAACAACACGTATTGTATAAGGACAATCAGCAGGAATCATGTTTTTTAAAGCACGTTGTGCTAAGTTTCCGTGACCAACTTCTCTTCTTGAAGTTCCTCTTAATGGACGAGCTTCTCCAGTTGAAAATGGTGGGAAATTATAATGTAAATAGAATTTTTCTTCTCCTTGTTGTGAAGGTGAATCAATTTGGTTAGCTTCTCTAGAAGTTCCTAAAGTTGCAGTTGCCAAAGCTTGCGTTTCTCCACGTGTAAACAATGCAGAACCGTGAACAGAAGGTAAGTAATCTACTTCACACCAAATTGGTCTGATTTCTGTAGTTTTTCTTCCATCTAAACGTGTTCCTAAATCTAAAGTCACGTTACGAACAGCTTCTTTATTGGTTTTTTTGAAATATTTAGAAACTAAATCTCCATTTTCTGCCAATTCTTCTTCTGTAAATAAAGCTTTAACTTCTTCTTTAACTTCGTCAAATGCAGCCGAACGTTCATGTTTTGCAGAACCTTTACTTGCAATGGCGTAAATTTTATCGTAAGATGCTTCTTTTACTTTAGCGTAAATAGCTTCATCTTCTCTTTCTCCTTCGTATGTACGAACTTCTTTTTTACCAAAAGCAGCTTGTAAACGTAGTTGAGCAGAAATTTGGTTTTTGATGTGCTCATGAGCAAATTTAATTGCTTCAAGCATTTCAGCTTCTGAAATTTCTTTCATTTCACCTTCTACCATTGCGATAGAATCCATAGAAGCACCAATCATCATATCGATATCTGATAATTCTAATTGAGCACGACTTGGGTTTATGATGAATTTACCATCAATTCTTCCCACTCTAGCTTCAGAAATTAAAGTTTCAAAAGGAATGTCAGATAAAGCAAGAGCTGCTGATGCTGCTAAACCTGCTAATGCATCTGGCATAACGTCTTCATCGTAAGACATTAACTGAATCATAACTTGCACTTCTGCATGATAATCATCTGGGAAAAGTGGACGTAAAACACGGTCAACTAATCTCATTGTTAATACTTCGCTATCACTTGGTCTTGCTTCTCTTTTAAAGAAACCTCCAGGAAAACGCCCTGCAGCAGCAAATTTCTCGCGATAATCTACTGTTAAAGGTAAAAAGTCAATGCCTGGACTTGCTTTTCTAGAAGAAACAACTGTACCTAAAATAACAGTTTTTCCAATTCTAATTACTACAGAACCGTCTGCTTGTTTAGCTAAACGTCCTGTCTCGATTGTGATGTTTCTTCCATCACCTAAATCGATAGTTTCTACAAATAATTGTGGAATCATAATTTTTTTAATTCTTAATTAAACAAAGGGTTAGTTGTGTTGTAGTTGTGTGTAGTTGTTTGAAACCCAATGAAAAAACTGAACTTTTTCTACTATAAAACGTAAAATAAAAGGGGCACAAAGCCCCTAGTATAATTTATTTTCTGATGTTTAATTCTTTGATAATCTCACGATATCTCAAAATGTCTTTCTTAATTAGGTAATCAAGAAGACTTCTTCTTTTTCCTACCAAAAGAACTAATGAACGCTCTGTATTATAATCATGACGATTTTTTTTCAAGTGTTCTGTTAAATGTGAAATTCTGTGTGTGAATAACGCGATTTGTCCTTCTGCAGATCCTGTATTTTCTGCTTTTCCTCCGTGTTTAGCGAAGATTTCTGCTTTTACTTCTTTAGTTAAGTACATGCTAATATTGCTTTAAATGATTATTATGTATGAATTGTATGGTAGCAATTCGGGTGCAAAGATAGGAATAATTGTGAATTATGAATTATGAATTATGAGTTTTTTTATTTTCGTTAAAATAATTTTGCAACCTCTTGGTTCACAAACTCTAAAAAACGTTCGTCTGCTTCTGTGAAAGGATCAATAACATGTGAATCAATGTCAATTTGACCTATGTTTTTTCCATCTACAAATAAAGGAACGACAATTTCAGATTTTACTGTGAAGCTACAAGCAATATAATTGTCTTGAGCAGCAACATCTGGCACTACAAAATTGGCATTTGATTCAGCCACTTGACCGCAAATTCCTTTTCCAAATGGAATTACTGTATGATCTGTTTCAGCACCAACATAAGGTCCAAGATGTAATGTTTTAGTTTCATGATTTGCAAAATAAAATCCAACCCAATTATAATATGGAATTTCTTTTTCTAATAAAGCGCAA
>NZ_CAXBFR010000140.1:0-6949 GCF_963975005.1 uncultured Flavobacterium sp. | reverse complement strand
GAATATTCAATTATATTACAAGCACCAGCTGGTACAGAAAGAAATAAAGATATAGAAATTGCAGAAGCAAAAGTAGATGCAATTACAAAAAATGTGAAATTTAAACAAGATGCCATTGCAGAAGGCAATCCATATAAAATTTTATCACTACAAGGAATAACTTATAATTTTGATAACGAACAAGAAATTACAAAAGCACACGAACTTGTTAAAAGTAACGTAGGTATATCAGCCGATAGATTGCTTATTATGCCTAAATCAAATTTAGAAACATACAAAGGAGAATTAGAAACAGCTGACACACAAGCTAGTGCATTGGCAATTGTTGCAAAACAAAAAGCACAATTTGGAAAGTACACTGAAAAATTTTTGTTAGATGCAGAATTAGATGATGGTTATCGAGTAGTTTTTGATATGGTTGAAAAAGAACCAGCTACTGCTGGCACAATATGGCAGTCATTAAAAGACAAAGAACAAAATAAAAATGCATTAAAAGATAGCAGAACAACTTTTGCTGATGATGAGAAAGCATTTGCAACCTCTTTTAAAGAAAATTTTGGTTCATCATTTAGAGGTAATGAAGATTTATATAACGACATTTACGAAGGTGCTTATGCATATTATCTTAAAAATTTAGCAACGATTGGCGATAACGAAAAAGCTATTAACAACACCATTGGTAAGTTTGGCAATGAAGGCGGTATCTATCAGTATGTAGATATTAATGAACAAAGTGTTTTCGTTCCACAAAATTTAGATGCTGTTGCAATTAAAAACAATGTTGAAGATATGTTAGAAAATCCACATAGGTACAGCATTACAAGTTCAGCAAATTTCACATTACAAGATGTTGTTGAAAACAAAGATGAGTACACTGTTGTGGTTGAAGGCGGTAGTGCAAAAATTATACAGAATTCAAATATTTTATTCGCAGCAGAAATTTATCAAAAATTACCAAGTGGCTCAAAACAGTTTGTTTATTCAGATGTAATGGTTAATACAGATGATGCATACAACACAGAAACTTCAATAATTGATTTTGATGAAACGTGGAGTTATGACAAAAAACAAAATTTAAATAAAAATATTAATAGTCAAATTAAAGATACGAAAATAGTTGAAGTACCTACTAGCACATTTGAAGTTGGGACAGCAACAGTCAACACTTCTACATTTGAAAAAATAACTCAACTAAAAGAAATTGTTTATAAAGAAACTGCTGATGCTGATGGTATGAACTATGTTGATGTTTTTGCTGGCGACATTGGTGTTACTGGTAGAGATATGCAAAACTTAAATGCAATCAGTTTGTATATGAAAGATGGTGAACTTAAACCTTACATTTTAGATTATCTGTCAGAGTTTGATTATCTTTCAAAACTTAAAAATTTAGAAGTGCAAAAAGAAGTTTTAGAAAAATGGAAAGTTAAAGAACAAAGAATTAGAACAACTTCAAACGTTGAAAGTGTTTTAATGACTCCATTACAAAGTTTAACAGATATTGTTAGAAGTATCAGTGTCGAACAAGATAACAAAACATATGAAAGTGGCGAAGCTCCATTAGTACCATAATGAGTGCACTTACACCCCCATCGAAGTTTGGAAAAATCCAATCGGTAAATGATATTCAAATACCAAAAAGTTCTGTGTTTGATAATTTGGGTGTTGGTACGAAACAAGGTTTTGAAGAAACAACTTTAAGTTACGCAAAAGATTACAATTTGCTTTTAAGAGCACGTAGTGGTGCAGATGATGTAATCCCATTTGAAGAATGGAATGAAAGCAATCCGTATTACAGAGAAGATATAAGTTGGAGTGAAGATTTAAGTTGGGAGGTTGCTCGTAACATACAAGACGAAATGTCATTACAAGAAGAAGCACAAGCAATAACAGAACGTGCAACTGGTTTAGGTAAGGTTGCAAGGTTTGGTGGAATGTTTGCTGGTGCGGCACTCGATCCAGTTAATTTTATTCCATTTACATTTGGTGCTGGCAAAGCTGTAAGTTTTTTGAATCGTGCGGCGAGAGTTGGTGCGGCAAACGCAATTATAGAAGGAACAACAATTACTCCACTTGCACTGGCGGCTGAAAAGGCACGTGGTGTTGATATGGAAGTTTCAGATGTTGCGTTGAACATTGGTTTTGCTTTTGGTGCTGGCTTTGGTTTATCTTCACTGGCAGACGGAGTTAAAGGTGCATACAAGATGGCACGTTCTGCACAAATTAAAACAGATAAAGAAGTGTTAGATGTTGTTGACACAATTAAAAGTCCGTTAGATGAAGGTAAAATTTCAACAGACGTAGACTTAGTTGCTACAAAAACACTGTTGGGTGCAAATAGACTGACTGGCACAGCAGATGCATTAGACACCAATCTACTCAAAAACACCAATATAACCAATCTAACCGAAACACCCATCATCGTTAAAACAGACGGAACTGTATCAAAAAATATAAAAGATAGAGGTGCAAAACTTTATAAGGAAGATAATTTTTTAGTAGTTGAAGGAAGTAGATACGACATTGTTAAAATAACCCCCACCCTACAAACAAGAATTACAAAAGAAAATTTTCCACAAATATTGTTTAAATTTACAGACACTTTAAATGATGAAGTCATTGCCATTGAAAGAATTTCACAAAGAGTAAAAGCATTAGAAAAAGAAATAGGCAGAAAAGCAGTTTTAGATGAAACACAAGTTGAAAGAACACGTGTTAAAATAGAAGAAGAAAGTTTTGACATCGAATTAGATGATGCTACTGGCAAGGTAAAAGAAATTTACAATGTTAAAAATGGTAGACGTACAACCAAACTACCAAAAAAAGAATTAAAACAAAAAATTAAAACTCTTTCAGAAACAGTTGAATTAAAGAAAAAAGTATTAAACACAGAATTACAAGACAGCTCTGTTGAAAAGATTAACGAACAGCTTATTTCAAATAGAGGTGGCAGACTTATGTCAGATGAACTTCTAAAAACAAAAGAAGTTTACAGAACTAAAAACATTATAGAAGCAGCAGATGAAAGCAGAGGAACATTATATAATTCTGCAAGTAAAGAAATTGACACGATGATAAGTGCAGTTCTCTCACAACCGATATTTAAAACAAGACAATTAAAAGATTTAGGTATTACGTGGAACGCAAAAAGTGGAACGTTAATTATAAAAGATTCAGCAGAAGCAAGTAAAGATGCATTAGGCAGAATACTTGTTGATTTGAGAAACAAACAGCAAGCATTAAAAAAAGAAAGAAAAGCAATAGAAGATTTACATATCTGTTTGCCAAAAGGAAGTTAAAATGACTAAAAAATGTTTTGATGATTTTGCAAGTACAGTAGGCAAAGTTTTAGATAATAGTGAAAAAGAAAACTTATTACAAAAAGTTCGTTCTAACAAAGAACAATTAAGAATTGATGGAAAAGAAATTGACACCACTGTTGGTGATAAAACTGCCTTACAAGTAAAATTAGACAGAGAGTTTCAAATTAAAACAAAGAATACAGTTGATAACACAATAAGAAGATTAAGCACAGAAACACAACTTAAAACAAGATTTGAAGAACTTGATAGTGTTGCAGATACAATCATTGCAAAAGACGGCAGAGTTACAAGACAGAAAGCATACCAACGAGCATTTATAAGTTTGATATACAACACAAACGATACGACAGATATTCCATTAGAAAGTATTGAAAAAAGTTTATTTCAAAATTCGTTAGGTGAGTTCTTGTCAAAAACTACAAGCCAAATTGGAAGTGATCCAATTAAGTTTATACAGAAACAAGAAAACTTTGACGATATGTTGACGGAGTTTTTTGTGTTCTTCAAAAATCCAAACAACGTTAATTCAGTCACAAAGAATGTTAATGCATACAAAATGGCAAAAGAGTTTTTTGATGCAAAATATAAGCTGTTTGAAAGACGTAAACAAAATGGTGATAACAACATACTTTTAGACAACAATATTAAAATTAGATGGGCACAAAATAAGATTAAAAATGTTGATAAAGATAGTTTTGTAAATGAGATAGCTGATGGGTTAGATATGGCGGTACACGGCGACATAGATGCACGTAGACTGGTGGCTACACGAATTTACGACAACTATACACAAAAGAGTTCACCAGATTGGCGAGAACAAGGCGATACAAATTTAAAAGGTATTTTCGATGGTGATGAAGCAAAACCAATTGATGATATGCCACAAGACAGAGTACCAAGTTTAACATTTAAAGATGGTGCAACTTTTAATTCGTTATCACGTAAATTTTCAGACGTAGACAGTCGTGTGTTACTAATGAATTATTTTAACAACACAACGAGAGAACTTTCGTTGGTACAGTTTTTTGGTGCTGATTATAAAAATGGTGTAAGCAGATTTATTAAAGAATTAGAGAACAATCAAAAGTACGACAATGCATTTAGAAGCAAAGGTAGATTAGGTGAAGTTGATGCTGTTAAAAGATATTTGGATAGAAAAATAAATCCAATAATTGGTGAAACTTCTAAACTTGCAAGTGCGTTTACTACATTAAGAAATTTTGAAGCTGCATCTAAACTTGGTGGAGCATTCATTACTGCACTGATGGACACACCTATTATGATTACTGCTGGCAGTAGATTGTTTGGCTTACCTACCCCACAACTTCTTTCTACAATTTTTAGATTTGGAAAAAATGGTTCACCAAAAGATATGAATGACTACGCACGTTATATGTTAGAAGGCTGTGAAAGTTATTTGGGTGCATTACAAGAACGTTTTAACGTATCAGACAGTTTGACTAATTTTGGAAAAATGGAAGGTGTAAGTGTTAAGACTGCACACGCAGTTTTTAAGTTGAGTGGTTTGAATTGGTGGACAGAAGGACGTAAGGCAATGGCGGCTGGTGTTTACGGACAAGAACTTGGTAGACTTATTAAAGCTAAAGTTCCATTTGAAGAACTTAATCCAAAATTTAGAAAGCAATTAGAAAAGTTTGGAATTAGAGGTGCAAAAAAAGGTGGTGAAAGTGAATGGACAAAATTGTTGAGAGAACAACCACTTGATGAACGTGGAAGAATTGATCCGTATGCAATAACAGAAGGCACATATGAATTTGCTTACGGCAAAGCAAGTACAAGACAAAAAGTGAGTTCGGCTTTGCACGATGCTGTTGACACAATGGTGATGACTCCTTCACAATTTGATATTGATAGTGCCGCACTGTTCAACGATCCACTTGGTGTTGGCGGACAAGTTATAAAATCAATGACACAATTTAAAGCACACCCTATTTCAATGTTTAGAAAAGTTTATATGAGAATGTACAAACAAGAAGGTTTGTCAGCAACAATTAGCACTGCGGCTTCGTTGGTTGCTTCATTAACATTTATGGGTGGATTAATTGTTCAGCTGAAACAATTTTTAGCTGGCAAAACACAATACAAACCAAACAATGAATTTTTTGTGAGAGCAATACAACAAGGTGGTGCGATGGGTATTGCAACAGACTTGTTTATGATGGCTGGCGGTGACAACGTTTTAAGAGCAGTTTTTGGTGGAAAAACAAAATATCAATCACCAGACAAAAAGGCAATGAATGTATTAGGTGTGCTGTTTTCAGATTTCATAAAAGTAACTTCTGTTGCAACAGAAGTGCCAATCCAAACAGCAAAATATCTTTACGATGGCGATTATAATTTTAATAGGTTGATGCGTGATTCAACAAAAACTATTTTAGATTTAGTACCAGCACAATCGTTGTGGTACACGAAAATGCTTTATCGAAAATACCTACACGAATATATGGCACAAATGGTTGATGGCAAAGGTTACGCAGACAGAGAAAGAAATTTGAGAAGGTATGCACGTAAAAACAAAGGACAGTCAAAATATAATAATTTCATTTATGAATCACTGCCAAATTTTTTACCAAATCAAAAATAAATATTAGCATACGGGAATTCAATTTATGACAGTTACAACATACACAGACGGTGCAAATAGATTAACTTATACCGCAGATTCTTCAACTGCTGCTTTCAGTTTCAATTTTGAAATTGCTGACACAGACTCAATCGAAGTATACGTTGATAATGTTTTAAAATCTATTTCATCTGATTATTCAGTAACATTTAACAGTGGCGACAGTGGTACTGGTTCAGTTGTTTTCACATCTGCACCTTCCGCAAGTTCTACAATAATTTTAAAAAGAGATACAAGTATTGTAAGACAGAGTGATTTTCAAACGAGTGGAAGTTTTTTAGCTTCAACTGTAAATGCTGAATTTGATAGGCTTACGCAAGCCATACAAGAAGTTGACGATAAGGTTGAACACAGAGTTATTAGAGTTGAACATTTTGATTCAGCACCAATAGATTTCGCATTACCTACAAGCAGAGCAAATCAATATTTAAAATTTGATAGCAGTGGTGACATTGTTGTTGCTGATAGTTTTGAAGGTTCGACAATTACTACAAGTGGCAACGTTTCAGTGGGCGGAAATTTGGCTGTAACTGGTGCATTGTCATTGGCTTCACTGGCACACTAGCAATAGATGATAACACTACTGTTAACGGCTCACTAACTGCAACTACGTTAGGTGGTACTTTATCAACTGCGGCTCAACCAAACATCACATCTACTGGCACACTTACTGCACTGACAGTGGACAACATAAATTTAAACGGAAATACGATTGTTTCATCGACTGGCACTTTAGCAATAGACGATAACACGACTGTTAACGGAAGTTTAACAGCAACCACTTTGGCTGGCACACTTTCAACAGCCGCACAAACAAACGTAACGTCATTGGGCACGTTGACTGCATTAACAGTAGACAACATAAATTTAAATGGAAACACGATTGTTTCTGACACTGGCAATTTAACATTAAGCAACCTTACTTCCGTATCAATTGACGATATTAATTTTAAAGACAATGCTATTACAACGACTGCTTCAA
>NZ_CAXBFR010000139.1:0-6959 GCF_963975005.1 uncultured Flavobacterium sp. | reverse complement strand
TTTAAACTGCGTGATGAATTTGGTCAAACATTTGTAATCGTAACCCATAACGAATAATTAGCAGATATGGCTGACCGAAAATTAGTTATGAAGGACGGAAATATAATGGTTTAATGAATAAATCCGAATTAAAAGATTTCTTGGACGAAAAGGTTATTCAATACAATAATTTTGATTTTATTGAAAGTGATCCTATTCAAATTCCACATTTATTTTCTTTAAAAGAAGACATCGAAATTGCAGGATTTTTGAGTGCTACAATTGCTTGGGGAAATCGCAAAATGATTATCAAAAATTCCAAAAAGTTAATGGACATAATGGGGAATTCTCCTTATGACTTTATTATGAATCATTCTGAAGATAGTTTAGAATCCTTTGATAATTTTGTACACAGAACGTTCAATGCCGAAGATGCCAAAACGTTTGTAAAAGCTTTACAAAACATCTACAACAATCACGATGGTTTAGAAGCTGTGTTTGCTAAAAATCAAGAGAAAAACAGCATGCAAAAAAGCATTCATGAGTTTAAGAAAGTTTTTTTTGAAATCGAACATTTACAACGCACACAAAAGCATGTTTCAGATCCTTTAAACAATAGTGCAGCCAAAAGAATCAATATGTATTTACGTTGGATGATACGCAACGATAACAAAGTAGATTTTGGCATTTGGAAATCAATTCCAACCTCAAAATTATCTTGTCCTTTAGATGTACATTCAGGAAATGTAGCTAGAAAACTAGGCTTGCTAAAAAGAAAACAAAACGATGGAAAAGCTTTAGCAGAATTAGATTTAGCCTTACGAAAATTAGACAAAAATGATCCTGTTAAATATGATTTTGCGCTGTTTGGCTTAGGTGTTTTTGAAAGTTTTTAAAATAAAAAAATCCTAAACAAGTTAGGATTTTTTAATAGTTTGGTTGGGTTTGGTTATTTAAATCTTATTTATAAATAGATTCTTTTTTGAAATGAACAGCAAGTAAGTAATAAACTACTGCTCTATATTTGTTTTTATTTGAACGACCATATTTTTCAATTACGGCATCAATTGCTTTATCTAATTCTGGACCATCTTTTAATCCTAATTTTTTAACTAAAAAATTATTTTTTACTGTTGCTAATTCTTTTTCGTCAGAACCCGCAACAGTTGCAGAATCTGCATTATAAATTGAAGGACCACAACCAACAGTTACTTTAGTTAACAAATCCATGTCTGGAGTTACACCACATTTATCTTTTAAATCTGCAGCATATTTTACGATTAATTCGTCTCTTTTACTCATTTTTATATAGTTTTTTATTAATAATAGAAATCAAATTTAGTTAAAAAATTTAACATTTAAAATACTTAGTCAATATTTTATTATTAATTTTTTCTGGTGTAAAAATTTCTAATATAGACGGGCTATCATTTTGATTCATAAATAATTGCCATTGATTTTGTAAACTAGTTTCATCCTTTGCTTGATAATAAGTAAAGTCAAACATTTTAGCCAAATTAGATGCATTTAAATGATGTGAAGTTTCAAAAAATGTATTAAAAACTTCCGTTTCTTGATGTCCTGGCAAAATTCTAAAAATTCCACCACCACTATTATTAATTAGTATAATTTTAAAGTTTTTAGGAATATAATTGTTCCACAAAGCATTACTATCATAAAAGAAACTAATATCACCCGTTATAAAAATAGTTGGCTTATTTGATTGTAATGCAGCTCCAATTGCAGTTGATGTTGATCCATCAATTCCACTTGTTCCTCGATTGCAAAAAACTTCAATAGATTTATCAATAGCCACTAATTGTAAGTAACGAATAGCCGAACTATTACTGACTTGCAGTTGAATATCTTTTGGTAAATTATGACTTACAAATTCAAATGCTTTAAAATCGGAAAAAGGAATTTCATTTATATATTCAATATGTTTGCCTTTTCTTACCTCATTTATTTTTGAATAAAAATCTTTATAAGTACTTTCAACTTTAATTGATTTAGTAAACAATTGTCTAAAAAAATCATTTGGTGTTGTTTTAAAATGTTGAGATAAACTTCCGTAAGTATTGTAAGCTCTTAAAGTATCAATATGCCAATGTTCTTTTGGTTTATATTTTCTTAAAAATGCTTTGATTCGTTTTGAAACAACCATTCCTCCTAAAGTAATTAAAATTTCTGGTTGAAAATCTTTAAAATCTGCATCCGAAAAAGGAGTAATCAAAGTATCAATTGTATCAATGAAAGTTTCATGATGTAAATTAGAAGTCTTTTCCGTCAAAACTACGACAGAATCATCTTTAGCAAAAATTTCAATAAGTGAACTTTCAATCGAATTTGGCTTTAACTCACCAACTAAAATTAGTTTCTTTTTTGCTAAATTCCATTGTTGAATAAACTTCTCATCTAAAGCGAATTCAATACTTTCATTTTCAAAAGGAAGCAATTTTGGAGTAACTGAAAGCGCTGAAACTAAATCATACAAAGGTTCTTCAAAAGGAACATTAATGTGAGTTGGTCCTTTTTTAGAAATAGCTTCATGAATAGCAACATTAATTTTTATGTCATTGTCATTAGAAGCATATTCGGTTAAATTAGCATTATACAAACTGTGATTGGCAAATACATTTTCTTGTCGAATTGTTTGACCGTCACCAATATCAATTTTATCTTGTGGTCTATCTGCACTAACTACAATTATTGGAATTTGACTGTAAAAAGCTTCAGCCACAGCTGGATAATAATTCAATAATGCTGAACCAGAAGTACAAACAACTGCTACTGGTTGGTTTAATTGTTGAGCCATTCCTAAAGCAAAAAAAGCAGCACAACGTTCATCTGCAATACTATAACATTTAAAATAATCTTGTTGATTGGAAAAACCAATAGTCAATGGTGCATTTCTTGAACCAGGAGAAATTACAATATGTTGTATTCCTTTTGCTTTAAAAATTTCGATTAAACTTTGTGCTAAAGGTATTTTTGGGTAAATCATTTTATACTGAATTTACTTCTTCTGAAATTATTTCAGAATTTAAGTATTTATTTATTTTTACAAAGATACAAAGTTGTTAAGGTTATTACTTTTATTGAATAAACTTTTTACCTTTGACAAATATTAAATTTTTATGAATTTTAAAGTTAGAAATGCAACTGAAAAAGATTTAGAGGAAATTTTAGAAATTGTAAATTATAATATTCTAAATACAACTGCTATTTATGATTATGAACCAAGAACTTTGGAACAGCAAAAAGCAATTTTTGACGAGAAAACAAAAGCAGATTTTCCGTTAATTGTCATTGAAATTGATAATGAAATTGCAGGTTTTGGAACTTATGGTACTTTTCGCTTTAAAGAAGGTTATAAATTTACAGTTGAACATTCCGTTTATGTTTCTGTAAACCATCAAGGAAAAGGGCTAGGAAAGCTTCTTCTTGCTGAATTAATTGAATTAGCCAAAAAACAAAAACACCACACCATGATAGCGGTTATTGATGCCGAAAATCAAAATAGTGTGGAATTTCATAAACAGTTTGGATTTGAAACTGTCGGAATCATTAAAGAATCTGCCTTTAAATTTGATAAATGGCTAGATACTGTTTTTATGCAGTTACTTCTTTAAATTTAAAATTTTACTTTTCCTGTTTTTAAATATTCTATTGCATTTTCAATTGATTTTTGGGAAGCTCTTTCTACGATTAGTTTATAATTTCTTTCTGAATAATCAGATTCACCAGTGGCATAAAATTCGGCAACAGATTTTTTAATTATCTTATCATAAATCTTTACTCTACATCTCACAGTGCTCTTTTTCTTGTCAGAATTACCAATGTTTGCAGAATAACTCGTGTTGTGAGAATCTTCGAAAAAAGCTGTAATTTTCACATCTTCTATTGAAATTATATAATCGAAATCAGTGGTGTCAAAAATTGTTTCAATATCTGAATTACCATCTAAAATGGATACACTTTTATATAATTGCTTTGATTTTAATTCTGCCTCGAAACTATTGATAAAGTAATCCGAATACACATTTTTAGTTTGAAAATTTTTCTCAAACTCTTTATCAAATTCATACAACAGGACATTATTTCTTGAAATTAATGCTACATTTTTTGATCCATCAGTAATAGATTCTGGCGTTTTCTTTAACTCTTCAATGTATATTTTTGCACAAGAAGAACTAATCAAAAGGACTAGAAACAAACAAAAAAACTTAAATAATCTAATCATATTAAAAATAATTTAATTTATCCTTCAATCCATTTTATAACAGAAGCATCAGTTGGCAATGTTCTTGGTGCGATCACTTTTTCTAATTCACCGTTTTCATTAATTAAATATTTTTGAAAATTCCATTGCACTTCACTGTCTTCTAATCCGTTTTTACTTTTCTGAGTTAAAAATTGAAAAAGTTTATGCATGTCATTCCCTTTTACTGAAATTTTTGACATCATAGGAAAAGAAACACCGTAATTTTGCTCACAAAAAGCTGCAATTTCTTTGTCAGATCCAGGCTCTTGAGAACCAAAATTATTGGCAGGAAAACCTACAATTACAAAATTTTTGTCTTTGTATTTTTCATAAATAGCTTCCAAATCTTTGTATTGAGGCGTTAAACCACATTCTGAAGCTGTGTTTACAACCATAATTTTTTTTCCTTTTAAGGTCGAAAAATCAAATTCCGCACCATATAAATCTGTAACTTTAAATTGATAAATATTCTCTTTTGTCATAAGTGTTGAGTTGTTTGCAGCTACTGTAGCTACTTTTTCTTGAGCTTTGTTTTGACAGCTAAATAAAAGTGTAGTTAATACAATTGCAATGAATGAATTTTTCATGAGTTTTCTATTTTATTTCAAATATACACAATCAAAAGTTTTCTCCTTGTTAACAAATGATAAATTATTCTAAAAAACGAAAGCTTTATGTACCTTTGCAAAAATTATTTTTATGTCAAGCAATTATATAGGATATCATTTTACGGTTAGCCCAAAAGAGTTAGGAAGCGAAATATTAGTAGCAGAGTTAGAAGATAAAGCTTTTGAAAGTTTTATGGAAACAGAAGAAGGAGTTTCGGCATATGTTCAAAAAGAATTATGGTCTGAAGATATATTAAATGGTGTTTCAATTTTAAGTAATGAGGAGTTCAAAATATCATATATAGTAGAAGAAATTGAACAAGTAAATTGGAATGAAGAATGGGAAAAAAACTTCGAAGCTATTGATGTAGACGGAAAATGTCATGTTAGAGCACCTTTTCATGCTAAGACTGATGCTGAATTTGATATTGTAATTGAACCCAAAATGAGTTTTGGAACTGGACATCATGAAACAACTCACATGATGATTCAACATTTGTTAGAAACTGATGTGACGCATATGAAAACCCTAGATATGGGCTGTGGCACAGCTATTTTAGCTATTTTAGCTGAAATGAAAGGAGCAAAACCTATTGATGCCATTGACATTGATAATTGGTGTTATTTGAATTCAATTGAAAATGCTGAACGTAATAATTGTTCTCAAATTACAGTTTATGAAGGTGATGCTGCTCTTTTAAAAGGAAAGAAATACGATTTAATTATTGCCAACATTAACAGAAACATTCTTTTAAATGATATGCAACAATATGTTGATTGCTTGAATCCAAAAGGAACAATTTTATTTAGTGGATTTTATACTGAAGACATTCCGTTTATTGATGAATCATGCACCAGCAAAGGATTAACATATGTTAAAAAGTTTGAAAGAAACAATTGGGTATCTTTAAAATATGTAAATTAGCATAATCAATGACAAGTTCAATGTCAATGTCAATGTCAATGTCAAATTTAAAACATAACACTTTTAACAGAAAACAGACAACATACAACTTAAAAATGAGTACAAAAGAAAAAATACAAGAAGAAGTTGATGTCCTAGAAGATTATGGACTAAACAACGAAATTGTTTTATACAATGATGATGTCAATACATTTGACCATGTTATAGACACTTTAATAAGAGTTTGTGAACATACAAGTAAACAAGCAGAACAATGTGCTATTTTAGTGCATTATAAAGGAAGATGTACCGTTAAAACAGGAAGTTATGACGAACTCAAACCACAATGTTCCTCTTTATTGGAAGCTGGCTTAAGTGCTGAAATAGAATAAAAAAATTTAATATTATTTTCTAGAATAAACATTAAAAATATAATAATTAGTGTTTATATCAATATATCTTAGTTTTAGTGTTGAATTATTTAATTCTAATATTGTTCCAATTCCGATATTTCCAGAATAATTTGTTGTAAAAGTCTTACCATCTCTTTCCCAAGTGCCTTGCGTAACTTCTGTATAACAACCTTGACCATCATGAAAAGAATTATAGCGATATAATTGCCTATTACTCTTAATTTCAAAAAAATATTTAGGGCAGCCAGGTGCGCCCCCTCCATTACCTGCTATAATTTCATTACCTTCAATAATATAGCCATAACCTGATAATTCCCAACTTCCCTCAATTGGAGCTTCATTCTCATCATCTTTGTTACATGAAACTAATGTAACTGTTGCTAATACAAATAGTAGTACTAATTTTTTCATCTTTTATTTTGTTTTTATTTTGTTTAAACAAAAATTTACTTTTTTTCATACATGTAAAATAGAATAAAAAAATCCCTTTCAAATTTGAAAGGGATTTTTGTTTAGAATAATTTACAAAAATTATTTTCTTGTAAAAACTGTAATATATACCGAATCATCAGCAGGATCAGTATATTTTGTTTTTAATGTAGTATTAGTTAATTCTACAATTTCACCTGTAGTAGAAAATCCACTCTCACTAACTGTTATAGTGTTACCATTTCTTGTCCAATTTAATGTATCGATAAACTCGTCACATCCACCTGCTCCATTACTTTCATAGTAAACATCTTTTAAAGTTCCACCAGCAATGATTTCAGAATAATCTTTGTTACAACCAC